>JALVAI010000101.1 GCA_027011235.1 Desulfobulbaceae bacterium | reverse complement strand
CCACAGATGTTGCCTTTGGCTGGCAGTCTACCCTTGCCGCCGGGGCCGAGGGTGTTTTTCACCTGGTGCGTCTCATTGCCCTGCCCTGGTCCTGGGCCCTGCCCGCCGGTATCGGCTATCCGACCCTGGAACAGATCCAGGGCAGCCGGATGGTGCTGAAAGAGGGTATCTATCATCTCAGCACCGGCGCCCTGGCCTCCTGGTGGCCCTTTCTCTGTCTCTGTGTTGCCTTCTACGGCCTGCTGCCCCGTCTCATCCTCTACATCAGCGGCCGCATGGCCATGACCCGTCTGCTTGACCGTCTCCCCTTTAATGCCGCCGCCCACAGGCAGCTGCTGCATGCAATGACAACACCCCGGCTTGCCACAGCCGCTGCTGTTGAACAGAAAAGCGTTGAACAAAAAGGGGAACACGAACAGCCGCCGGCGGAACCTGAATCCGAACCTGCACCGGCGGTCACCGCCGATGGCGGCGGCCAGGCCCTGGTCCTGATTGGTGATGAAATATTTTCCGACTGTCCCCGGAAAGAATTTGCCGAACTGGCCCGGCAGCGAACAGGAGTTCAACCGGTAAATTTTTTTGCCATCGACGATTCCGGCCATGAGCGGAAGGATTTTTATGATGAGATCAGGCAGACAATGGGGCCAAACATTGACACCATCCTTATCCTGCAGGAGGCCTGGCAGCCGCCCATCGAGGAATTTTTTGCCTTTCTGGACGATCTGCGCCAGGTGATCGGAAAAAAAATCCTGATCACCATCCTCCTTATCGGCAAGCCTGCCCCGCACACCATCTTGACGGAAGCTCGGGACCGGGATTATACCATCTGGCAGGAGAAGATTACCAGAAAAGGTGATCCCTACCTGCAATGCCTCAGTCTGCTTAACCCACAATAATGAAATCAAAAATTCCTGAATTTGCCGTTGTCGGCCATCCCAACGAGGGGAAATCTTCGGTGCTCTCCACCCTGGCCGAGGATGATAGTGTGCGCATCAGCCCCATCCCCGGAGAGACCAGGGAATGCCGTCGCTTCCCGGTACGCATAGATGGACGGGAAATAATTGCCTTTATCGATACGCCCGGCTTCCAGAACCCGCGCCGCAGCCTGCAATGGATGCGTGACTATCAGGGTCCCGATGAACGGCTGCTGATTGATTTTATCAGTGCCCATGAAAATGATCCCGCCTTTCACGATGACTGCCGACTCCTGCGCCCCCTGATCGACGGGGCCGGCATCATCTTTGTTGTCGATGGTTCTCGTCCTGTACGCAACATGGACCGGGCAGAGATGGAAATTCTGCGGCTCACCGGACGTCCACGGATGGCCATTATCAACAACAAGGAAGAGGAAACCGGTTTTCTTGACCAGTGGCAGCTTGAATTTCGCAAACATTTTAATGCTATCCGCGTATTCAACTCCAATCGTGCCACCTATGCCGAGCGCATTGCCCTGCTGGAAAGCCTGAAGGCCATTGACCAGGACATTGAAGAAACCCTGGAATTCGTGATCCAGGCCTTTGCCGAAGACTGGTCGGCAAGAAACCGGAAAACCGCCGATCTCATTATCACCCTGCTAAAAGAAGTCCTCTCCTACCAGCGAACCGTTTCTCCGCCAGAAGGCAAGAACGAAGAAGAGGTCCGCAACAGAATGCGGGAGAAGTTCAATCAGTTTGTCCGCAAGCGGGAACGGGCGACCTATCAGCGGATTCGCCGCCTGTTCAAGCACAATATTTTTTCGCCCCAACTCCCCGCCCATTCCATCCTCAACGAGGATATTTTCGCAGAAAAAACCTGGAGCTTTCTCGGCCTGACCAGCAAACAGTTGATCCTGGCCGGGGCGCTCAGCGGCGCGGCCCTGGCAGCCGGTATAGATGTGGCGGCCGGCGGCGCATCCCTGGGTATTTTCACCGCCATGGGCGGTGTTTTCGGCGCTGCGGCAACCGCTGCCAGGGGAAAAGACCTGTTGACCGGGACCAGGCTGCTCGGTATTCGGCTGGACCATGAACAACTGCGCATAGGGCCGGTAAAATCGCCGCAGATGATGTATATCCTGCTGGATCGGGCGTTGCTGTTTTACCACTGGATTATCAACTGGGCCCATGGCCGCAGGGATTACCCTGACCAGGACAAGACCGGGAACGCAGAGCTGGAAAAACGGGAAATGACCGCCGGCTGGTCACGGGAGGAACAGCGGATCTGTGAACGATTTTTTCAGGCCGTCACCACCAACGATGAGGCGGCCCTGCTCAGTCGAACCGGTGAAATGCGCAGGCTACTAATGAAAAAACTGTCCGCGCTGTCAACAAAAGAAAAAAGTAGACCGGTGAGCAATGGATAAGGCAATCAACCCAGGGCCTGGTAGATGGCGCGAAGAAAACGGGTGCGCTGCACCGGTTTCTGCAAAACGGTGTGGATGCCGATTTCCCGGGCCTGCTGCCGGTTCAGGGCAGCACTGTAGCCCGTGCAGAGAATAACAGGCAGTTCCGGCTTGATCGCCAATGCCTCACGGGCAATTTCCGCGCCCGTCATTTTGGGCATGGCCATATCGGTGATCAGCAGATCACAACTCCCCGGATCCGCCTTGAGCGCGGCCAGGATATCCCGGCCGCGGCTAAAAGATAGAACAGTATAGCCGGAATCCTCCAGAAAGGTCTTCATCACGTCCCGCACCGGCTCCTCGTCATCGACCAGCATGATCCTCTGCCCCTTGCCCCTGGGAACAGACGGGATTGTCGTAAGTGGTTGCGATCTTGTCTGCCGATCAATGGCGGGAATATAGATGCGAAAGGTGGTGCCGGCATCAATGGCGCTGCTCACTTCAATCTTTCCCTTGCAGTTGTTGATTATGCCGTGTACCAGGGCCAGGCCGAGCCCGGTGCCGTGCTTGCGGGAGCGGGTGGTGAAATAGGGCTCGAAAATTTTGTCTCGGGTCGCCTCATCCATGCCGCATCCCGTGTCCGTTACCTCCAGCACCGCGTACATCCCCCCCACTGACAGTTCCGAATCAAAAAGATCATCTCCGTCCGTAATTTCACGATCAAAGAGACGAATGCTCAAGGTGCCGCCCGTCTCTTCCATGGCCTGGTAACTGTTGGTACACAGGTTCATCACCACCTGATGAATCTGGGTCGGGTCAGCGAAAACAACGGCCCGGCTCTTGAGCTCTATCGTCATTTCAATGGTTGCTGGAATGGAAGAACGCAACAGTTTACAAGCCTCTTTGACGATGACGGCCAGGGGAAAGGGTTTTTTCTGTTGATCGGCCTTGCGGGAAAAGGTCAGTATCTGTTGCACCAGGTCGCGGGCCCGGCGGGCGGCGGTCAGGGAATCGCCAAGATACTTCTTCAGCTTGACCTCATCACCGATCCGCATCTGGGCCAGTTCGAGATAGCCAAACAT
>JALVAI010000100.1 GCA_027011235.1 Desulfobulbaceae bacterium | reverse complement strand
GCCCACGGTGAGAAGAACAACATAGCCGCCGGCCACTGCAAGGTAGGCAGCAAGCCAACCCCTTGCCACCCCGGCAATCATCAGGCGCACCATGATCTGCACCAGCATCATCCCCATGGCCCACTCATGGATGAGTACCCGGTCAAAACCGGTCAAAGGTTCTGTTTTGCCCCGGCCATAAGCCATTGCCCAATCTCCTCTTGCAGACAAATGATGCGTTTTCTGTCAGGATAAAACATGCCCATCCATCCGTGCCACAATCTCCGCCAACGGTCATACAAAAGGATTCCGCTCCAGCTGATTCCTCCATACAGGACCAGGAACAACAAACCACCACCCGGGGACAACCTGCAGACAAGTATTAGATACCCAAGTAACTGGCAGGCAAGCAGGGGCGGTCCGGCAAGCAACCGCCACAGGGTAATGACATTATCATCATCAGCCATTTTTCCGGCCACAAGCCAGGCGCCCAGAACGGGTAGCAGGTTCAAGATAAATGCCGCCAAAACAACCGGCGAGACAAGCGCCAGGCGGATGAGATCAGAAAGGGGTTCACGAGTGACGACAGGCGGCCTGCCATGCCGCGGCCTTCCCTTGATAAACCTCTCGAACTGCCCCTGCAAATCAGCGGAAAGCATGCCGTCCCGATAGGCCAGACAGGCAGCTCGATGGGACTGGTCGGGATACAGAGCACAGACCATGTCGGCAAAAAGCTCTGCCCGGCGCTGACTCTCCCGGTCCGGAAAAATAACGGCAACCCGGGCCATGGCATGGGCCAGCTGCCGGGTCAGTTGACCGGGGGGACGGTTTTCTTCCGATACGGTGATGGCAGGGCCAAAGACCACTTCCACCCTGCTCCGAAACTCAAACCCGCGGCCATAATGCAGGCCCACTGGAATAATATGGACAGGACGTGCTCTTTCCTTTTTCCTGATCCAGCGGACAAGATACTCCACCCCCCTTTTGATTGGCTGCAATCCAGGGCCGAGACTGCTGGTGCCCTCCGGGAACATAACCAGTTGTCTGCCGGCAATGGCAGCATCCGCGGCCCTTTTTAACTGGCGGATGTTCTGCCGCTGCTCTGCAACACTGGCCGGATGACGGTAAATAGTGATGCAATCGCCAAGGAGCAGGCCAAGCAGCGGCGCTTTGGCAAGATTCTTCCCGGCGATCAACAGGGGCACAGGAAGAAGCCCTTCCAGGACCGGACCGTCCACGGCGCCGTTTCTGTGGGTGCTGGCAAAGATAACAATCCCCTCTTTTTCGGGCAGGGAATAGCTGTTGACCGGCCTTATCGAGGAAAAATAGACCCGGACTCCAACGGAGCGAATCCGCCGCAGACAGGCGGCGGCAGGACTGGATTGGAAAGCAATCATATTCCCTTTTCCTTACAACTCCTCATCCTGTAACGGCAGAATAATGGTGAAGCTGCTTCCCTGTCCCGAGACAGATTGCACCTCTATCCGGCCGCCATGCTTTTCGACAATATTTTTTGCTATGGCCAGGCCCAGGCCGGTCCCCCGGTTTTTATCGGTAAAAAAGGGAGTGAATATCTGCGCCTTCTTTTCCTCGTCAATGCCGATGCCGGTGTCTGCCACCCGCAGACTCACCTCTTTATGCACGTCATCATACCTGGTGGTAAGCGTCAGGGTCCCGCCCTCGGGCATAGCCTGCAGAGCATTGAACACCATGTTAAACAGGACCTGATACATCTGTTCCCCGTCCATCCGCACCTGGGGCAGCTCGGGATCAAGCTCGGTGATCACCTGCACACCTTTTTTCTCAAACTCCCGTTCAAAGAATCTCTCAATGCGCGTAACCAGTGCATTGATGGATTCCGGCCGGGTTGTCAGCTCACGCGGGCGGGCAAAATCAAGAAATTCCCGGACAATGGTATCAAGCCGGGTCGTCTCTTCAACGATAATGGCTGCCAGATGCTCATTGCCCGGCGCCACCCTGGAGATTCGCTTTCCAAGAATTTCGGCAGTGGAACGAACGATACCGAGCGGATTCTTGATCTCATGGGAAACCGCCGCCACCATCTTGCCCAGGGTTGCCAGCCGCTCGGCCTCGCCGAGCTTCTCCTCGAGAAGCAGTCGTTCCTCGGCCCGCCGGGCCATGATCTTGTTGGCCCGGACAACAATAACCGCCAGGATGGCAAAAAGGATGCCCATGATCAGCAGGGAAAGGAGAATAATCCGTCCCTGCAGGCCGATAATGGCCCGCAGGTCGGCAGAGAGATCCTGCACCACCTCGATGACCCCCATAATCTCTCCGGACCGCATGCCGGTCCGGTCTTCCTGACGAAAGGGAACATAGGTCTTCAGGGTGCAGTAGACCGGCGGGAATCCCGGCAGCAGATTGAGCAATGAGCCGCTGCTGATGAGAACGGAGTTGTCCTCCCCCTTCCTGGCCTTCTCATATTCAAGACCGCCCATGTTACGGCGCCCCACCATTTCGGTGATGGTGGAATAGGAGATAATATTTTCCCGGGAATCAAAAATAGTGACCGAATCGATATGCATTCCCCGGGTAATATTGCGGACGATTCCGTCCAGCCTTCTGAACTGGCGCTCATCGGAAAGTGCGATCCGGCCGTAACGGACCACCGTGGGCAGGACAAACTGGAGAAAAACCTGGCGGTTGAGATTTTCGGCAAAAAGCCGGGAATAGGCCTCGCTGCGCTTGAGCAGCACATGTTTGGCATTGTTGGCAAGAATCCAGGAAAGTAACAGGGAAGCACAGAAAATCAGGGCCAGACTGGTAACGGCAAAATACTTGACCAGCTCAAAGGGAAGCAGGGCATCCCGGTCCAGCCGCCGGGACCACATGGCCCGCAGATTGTCTTTGCCCAAGCATAATCCGGACCACAACCGGCGCAACAGGGCCAGAATACGCGCAAGCAAATTGCCGGGCAATCCTGCCCGTATTGCCGAAAAATCAGTCTTCCTGCGTCCCATGACAAATTCCGCATCGCCGGCAGTGACTGGTATTGCAGGGGGAGGTGGCCTGCAGTCTGCAGGCCCGTTCAAGCTCCTGGTAGAGAAATCCTTCCCTGATTCCGTGATCAAGGACCTGCCAGCACATCAACTCATCCGCCTCCCTGGGCCGGACGGCATACTGCCAGCTTGTCAGGTTATGGGCCTTCATCGCCTGTTTGAAAGAATATTTACCAATACCCATATCAAGGAGCACGCCGGCAAGGCGCCTGTCGCCCCTGGAAAATACGGCCTGTTCCAGTACCCGCTCGGGGCGATCGACCTTGAGACGCACATTGGGAAGTTTATTGACCATTCGTCGAAGATACCTGATTTTCTGTTTTAATGCCAGCAGGGCCGCCGAAGAATTTTTCCGGGCCAGAGCGGTGTTGCGGTCAAGGCCGCCAAAGGAAAGGTATTGAAACGGGGTCCAGGGCTTGGGAACAAAACTGTTCACCGACAGGGTGATCTCCACCATCCGTCCCTGTTTGCGGGCAACAGGGAGAAGAAGCCTGCGCATGCGGGCCAGCATCCGGCCCAGCTCGTCAAGGTCATCACCGGTTTCCGTGGGCAGGCCGATCATGACATAGAGTTTCAGATGAACAATACCTGCCTCAACCAGACGCAAGGCCGCATCGAGAAGATCGGCCTCGGAAAGTCCCTTGTTGATGATACGCCGCAGCCTTTCCGAGGCCCCGTCCGGGGCAATGGCCACCGATTTCAGACCGGAATCGGCCAGCAGGCCGATCAGTTGCGGTGAAATCCGATCGGCCCGCAGGGAAGAAAAGGACAGGGCGCATTGCTGCTCCTGCAGGGCGGCGGCAATATGGTCCAGGGTCTCCGATGATGCCATTTCCATGCCGACAAGACCGATCCGGTCAACATGGGGCGGCCGTTCATTCAAGGCGCAGAGGATGGCCTCTTTGGTCCAGAGACGCGGGGGGCGATAGATGTAACCGGCGGCACAGAACCTGCAACCGCGACTGCAGCCGCGCCCGAGCTCGATCATGTACATCCCCAGTTCGGCCGCCGGTGACAGCTGCATGGAATGGGCAGCGCAGTCGGTCTTTGCCAGCACCACCCTTTCCACCCGTTCGGGCAGACCGGGCTCAGAGGTGATCCGCTCCACCCGACCATCAACGCCATAGGTGGGCGTATACAGGGAAGGGACATAACAG
This sequence comes from Desulfobulbaceae bacterium, assembly GCA_027011235.1. Classification (GTDB taxonomy): domain Bacteria; phylum Desulfobacterota; class Desulfobulbia; order Desulfobulbales; family Desulfobulbaceae; genus DRLX01. The sequence continues at coordinate 7,353 of JALVAI010000100.1, read as the reverse complement.
CCTCTGACAAGACCGCACCGGCGCAGGAAGGCAGTCCTGTCGATACCGCTTGCCCGCACCCGTAAAAGTAGGGGAAGAAGCTCGGGCAGCACGGCTTCGGCCTCGCCGATGACCATGAGATCGGCAAAGGGGGCAAGGGGCTCCGGATTCATAAAGACCCCGACCCCTCCCATGAGGACCAGGGGGGAACCAGGGACAATGTCTGCTGCCCGATCAGCGGCCATGGGTGCTATTCCTCCGGCGGCCAGCATTCCGGCAAGACGGGGAAAATCATGTTCAAAGCTCACCGAGACACAGACTATCGCAAAATCGGTCAGGGGATGGTTGGATTCCAGAGAGCGCAGCGGTTGGTCTGTTTCGGGATAGACAAAGCGCTCGCAGACAATATCCGGCTGCCCGTTAATCAGGCTGTAAACGAGCTGGAATCCGAGGTTGGATATGGCCAGGGAATAGGTATTGGGATAGAGAAGGGCCACCGGCAGGCGGCCCTTCCATTTTTTACGAATGGTTCCCGTTTCCGGAACGGAAATGGTAGACAGTGAGGCTTTGATAATCCGTTGTCGGCTGTGTTGTTGGTCAAAACTGGGGACTAATTGGCCTTCTTGCGGAGATAGGCCGGTTCGTCATAGTCCTCGAGATCGTGATCATCAAAGACGGGAAACGGCAGTTTGGAAAGCCCGGTCGGCATCTTGTTGGGCTTGGCCTGCCGTACCGGCCGCTCCTCCCGCACTGGTTCCTCCTCACGCAAAGCAGATGTTTCGGAAGAAGGCCGGGCCGCGCCCTTGCCCTTGACCAGTTCGATCTGGGAGATGGTTTCCGCCTCATCAATGGACTCTATGCCGGTGGCAATAACGGTGACCTGCAGTTCCTCGCCGCAGGATTCATCAAAAAGGGCGCCAATAATGACATTGGCATCATCATGCGCCTTTTCCTGGATAAGGGCCGATGCCTCCATGAATTCCGCCAGGGTAAGGGTGTCTTCGGTGGCGGAGATATTAACCAGCACGCCCCGGGCGCCGTCAATGCCAACATCCTCAAGCAACTGGTTGTCAATGGCGCGCTTGGCAGCCTCAGCCGCCCGGTTTTCCCCGACCGCGGCGCCGGTTCCCATAATGGCTGGCCCCACCTCTTTCATGACAGTACGCAGATCGGCGAAATCGACATTGATATGGCCGGGCAGGTTGATCAGATCAGTAATACCCTTGACTGCCTGCAACAGCACATGGTCCACCTTCTGCATCATGTCGACCAGGGTGGAATTTTTCTGCATCAGGGAAAGCAGCCGGTCATTGGGCACGGTAATAATGGTGTCGGCATACTCCTTGAGCTCTTCCCATCCGGCTTCGGCGTTGCGCATCCGCTTTTTGGCCTCGAAATAAAAGGGCTTGGTCACAACCGCCACCGTCAACGCCCCCGATTCCTTGGACAGCTTGGCGATCACCGGCGCGGCCCCGGTGCCGGTGCCGCCGCCAAGACCGGCGGTGATAAAGACCATATCCGCGCCCTGGAGTGCGCTTTTCAACTCATCATAGCTTTCCTGGGCGGCCTCACGGCCCACTTCCGGATCAGCGCCGGCGCCCATGCCCTTGGCAATCCCGGGCCCAAGCTGCAGCCTGACATCGGCCCTGGATTTTTCCAGGGCCTGCACATCGGTATTGGCTGCAATAAATTCAACGCCGGACAACCTGTTTAATACCATGGTATTGATGGCATTACCACCGCCGCCACCGACCCCGATAACCTTAATCGTTGCTACAGATTCTTCTTCCGCTACTCTAAACGACATGGCTTTCCCCATTGACAAGAATTATCATTGCACAAACCAGGTTATCCACCTGTTACACCAGTTCCCTTTTCACACCCCCGCCTGCATGAAAAACATTACTGGCGCTGCATCCCCGGCAAAATACCGTTGCCGATGCATGGAACAAAAACCGGGAATCCGGAGAAACTATATATACCACGAAAACAACCTCGACTAAAGATTTTCCCCGGCCTCAGACAATATTTTTCACCCAGTGTTTCAGCCGGTGTACCACCCCGCCAGCTTCACGCGGCCCTGTCTGCAGGGCCTTGCTCCCATAAAGTACCAGTCCGACCGCAGTGGTACAGCGGGGCGAACAGACATCCTCCACCCGGCCGCCGATGCCATTGGGATAGGCCATCCGCACCGGCATGTCAAAAACCTGCTCGGCCATCTCAACGATATTTGCCAGCAAAGAGGTACCACCGGTCAGGACCATACCGGCATTAATCCGGTTACGATACCCTGAATTGCAGATATTGGCATTGACCATCTGCAGAATTTCCTCGATGCGGGCCTCCAGTATCTCCACCATGACCCGCTGGGACACCTTCCGGGGTTTGCGGTCACCGACCGTGGGCACCTCGATGATCAGGTTTTCCTTGATCATTGAAGACAGGGCGCCGCCATACAGATACTTGAGCTCCTCCGCCTCCTGAAGCGGGGTCCGCAAACCAACGGAAAGATCACTGGTCAGATTGTTGCCGCCCAGGGCCAGTTCCCAGGTATGTTTGATCGTGCCGTTGCAGAAGACGGCAAGGTCCGTGGTCCCGCCGCCGATGTCGAGGAGGACCACCCCAAGTTCCAATTCATCCTTATTCAGTACCGTGTAGGAAGAGGCCACGGATTCAAGGACGATTTCCGAGACCGCCAGCCCGGCCCGGTTGCAGCTCGTCACCAGATTGTGGAGCGAGGTGTTGTCAGCAGTGACAATATGCACATTGGTTGCCAGCCGCACCCCGGTCATGCCAAGGGGATTCTGGATACCTGTGTGATCATCGACCATGTACTCCTGGGGCAGCACGTGGATAATCTGCTGATTATCAGAAATTTTTACGGTCTGGGCGGCCCGGATGACCTCGTTGATATGTTTTTCCCGAATCTCCTGGTTGTTGATGGCGATGATGCCGGGTGAATTAAAACTCTTGATATGATTACCGGCGATGCCGACATAGACCGTCTCAATATCGCAGCCCGCCATATCAGCGGCGGCATCGACCGCCTGACGAATGGCCTTGACCGTGGATTCGATGTTCACGACCACGCCTTTCTTCATCCCGGAAGAAGCGGCGGTGCCAACGCCGATGATATCCACCCGGTCAGCAAAAACCTCGCCGATGACCGCACATATCTTGGTTGTTCCTATGTCAAGGCCGGCAACGAGTTCGCCGGGTTCGTGTTCCATACTCTCTTCCATTGGCCGATCACCTGACAGGGCCGACGGTTGCCACCAGCGCCCTGTTTTCCATATAATTCATTTGAATTTCTTTTATCTCTCCAATTTTTTTCTTCCGGTACAACCGTTCCAGAATCTTCACCAGCCGGTAATAGCGGGTTCGAATATTTTCCCTGCCCATGTAAATGGGAAAGGGACGGTCCACAAGATAGACGATCAACCCCTGGTCAGCATCAACATGCAGTTCCGAAACCGCCTGGGCCGGGAGAATGGCGTTGCCGCGGGCCGCCAGCCGGAGAAAGGTAAGGGCCCCGGCAACCGGGGTATCGGGCCGGACCTGTTTTTTTTCAAGGCCAAGAGCGGCAAGGTTACCGGTAAGGGTTGGAAAATCAACATCCTGTCCCGGTAGAACCGGGGCAAACACATATCCGTTTTGATCAAGATAAAAAAGGTTGCCCTGTTTTTTGCCGGCCATGCAAACCAGGGCCAGCGGTTCCCGCTCCCTGACACTGATTTCCACCCTGGATGGCCAGACAATACGGACATGGGCGTCCCGTACCCAGGCAAATTGGTGCAACCGGGCCTCGGCAGCCCTGACATCAAAACCGAGCAGATTCATACCCTGCCGGAGACCGCTTTTCTCAATCAGTTGCTGCCGGCTGACCTTGTGATTACCACTCACCGACAACTCGGTCAGACGGAAGATGTCCGAGGAGGCCAGCCGGCCATAGACAAACCATCCGCAGACGAAAATCAGGAGCGGAATCACCAGCAGCAGGACATGGACACGGGAAAGGTTGCCCCTGCCCTGTTTTCCGGGGGGTGGAAAGGCGCGGGACCGTTTTCCAACACGGGTGGATAGCCGAAATTTCCGCAGGCTTGACAAAAGGCGGCGTACCGCACCGGCAATTCCCCGGCCTGCAGGTTTGGTCCGCGAATATTTTGGAGTATATAATGCCATCCGTCTCCTGAAATCCTGCTATCCTCTTACCTTAAATTATATGCACTTCCGGCTCAAGAAAAATACCTGTGCGCCTCTGCACTTTTTCCTGCACTCGCCGCATCAGGCGGATTATGTCCGTTGCCGTGGCGCCGCCGGCATTAACGATAAAATTTGCGTGCGCCGGGGATACCATTGCCCCGCCGACCCGCTCGCCCTTGAGACCGGCCTCCTCGATCAGACGACCGGCAAAATCACCGGTCGGATTCTTGAAAAATGACCCGGCCGAGGGCAGGGATGATGGCTGCTTTGCCCGTCGCAGGCGCAGAAATTCACGCATCTTGCCTTCCACCTGTGCAGACGGCGCGGGAAGCAGTTGAAATTCGGCCTCGGCAATAATGGTCTTTTCCATATCCAGCCCGTCAATACTGAAACTGCGATAACCGCATTGCCACTCCCCTTGCCTCATGACGCCTACCGAACCATCGCCTGTTACAATCGTCAACCGCTGCAGTGATTCGGTAACACAGTGACCAAAGGCGCCACCATTCATCCGTACCGCTCCGCCGACGCTGCCGGGAATGCCGGCCAGAAACTCCAGGCCGCTCAATCCGGCCCGGCGGCAATGGGCAAGCAGTCCGGCAAGCAGGCTCCCGCCTCCTGCCCTGACGATTCCGTCGGCAGCAGGCGTGGTTATGGTCGCAAACCTGCCCTGCAACCGTATCAGGATGCCATCAAATCCCTGGTCCCGCACCAACAGGTTTGACCCGCGGCCTATGCACCGCCAGGGCAGGGCCTGCCGACGGCAAAAGCCCAGCAGGGCCGCCAGCTGTTCCACATCCTGCGGCCCGGCCAGGGCAGCGGCCCGGCCACCGGCGCCAAGGGTGCAAAAAGACGCCATGACAACATCAAAGGCAACATCGGGCCCGCACAGCTCAGCCAGCTCCCGTTGCTGCCGTGGAGTCAACATCAGGCGGCCCCTGATTCTCCAAGGCGGTCCAACAGCTGTTCACCCGCCCGCACGATATTACCGGCGCCAAGGGTCAACAGCAGGTCACCCTCCTGCAACAGATCAGCGAGCGCCCCGGGCAGCTCTTCCACCGTGGCCACATACTGGGTATTGCGCTGCCCATGCTCCTTTATTGCCGCCAGCAACCGGGGAGTGGTCACCCCGGCAATCGGCTTTTCACTGGCAGCATAAATATCTGTCATCACAAGCACATCCGCCCGGTGGAAGGCGGTCTGAAACTCGTTGAACAGGGCCCTGGTCCTGGTATAGCGATGGGGCTGAAAGGCAACCACCAGCCTTCTGTCCGGCCACCCTTCACGAACCGCATCCAGGGTTGCCCGGATCTCGGTGGGGTGATGGCCGTAATCATCGACCACGAGTATTCCCCCTTTTTCCCCCTTGATCTGCAGACGCCTCTGCACCCCGTCAAAATGCGCCAGCGCCCTGGTGATAACCGCAAAATCGATGTCCAGTTCCAAGGCCACGGCCATGGCGGCCAGGCTGTTATAGACCGTATGTCTGCCCGGCCGGTTAATGGTGACCCGGCCGAGATCACGGCCATGAAAACGGACGCTAAAACTGGTTGCCAACCCCTTGCTTTCAATCCTGGTGGCGTAAAGGTCCGCCTGTTCACTGAGACCGTAGGTAATGACCCGTCGTTGTATCTTCGGCAGCAGGCGGGCAATATTTTCATCGTCAAAACAGAGGATAGCCACCCCGTAAAATGGCAAAATATCGATAAACTGCAAAAAGACATCTTTGATATGCTCAAGATCCCGGTAATAATCAAGATGCTCGAGATCGATGTTGGTGACCACCTCGATGACCGGCGAAAGCTTGAGAAAGGAGCCATCACTTTCATCCGCCTCTGCCACCAGAAAATCGCCACATCCGAGTTTGGCATTGCCGCCGAGGCTGTCCACCTTGCCACCCACCACCACGGTTGGATCAAGGCCGGCCTCTGCAAGGATGGTCGAAACCAGCGAGGTGGTCGAGGTCTTGCCGTGACTGCCGGCAACGGCGATCCCATACTTGGCAAGGCGCATCAGTTCTGCCAGCATCTCCGCCCGCTGGATCACCGGCACATGGGCCTCTTTTGCCGCCACCACCTCCGGATTGGCCGCGCTTATCGCCGATGAGGTCACCACCACATCCGCGCCTTCCATCCACTCCGCCCGGTGGCCGGCATGGATTATTCCGCCCAGGGACGCCAGCTTGCGGGTGATGTCCGATTCGTGCAGATCAGAGCCGCTGACACGATAGCCAAGATTCAACAGGAGCTCGGCAATGCCGGACATACCGATGCCACCGATGCCGACAAAGTGTATATGCTTGGTTTTATTGTACATAAGTTCCCTGATTCACTTTTTCCATGCCGGCTCAATTATCCCCGACCAACTGGTTGCAGACCTCGACAATCAGCTCCGTTGCCTGCGGCCGGGCCATTCTTTTCATGGCCGCTGCCATCTCCCCAAGTCTTTCCGGCCTGTCGACAAGCTGCCTGATCTCTGCGGCAAGTTTTTCTTCATCCAGCTCTTTTTCCTGCACCATGCGGGCGCCACCACCCTCAACATAATAGCGGCCATTGGTGGTCTGATGATCATCGGCGGCAAAGGGATAGGGGATCAACAGGGCCGGCAGCCCCATGACCGCCAGCTCCGCCAGGGTCGTTGCCCCGGCCCGGGAGATGACCAGGTCTGCCTGCAGGTAGAGTTTCGCCATATCGGTGAAAAAGGCGGCAACCTCTGCCCGAATGCCGCTCTCCGCATAACCGGCCCTGACCTTTTCTTCATCCGCCATGCCGGTCTGATGAATGATCCGCAAGCCCGTTTTTTCCCGCTTGTGGAGCATTTTCATGGCCCCGCACGCCAGCTCGTTGACCCTTCTTGCCCCCTGACTGCCGCCAACAATCAGGATGTTGATCCGGTTTCCGGCCCCTGTTTTTTTTTTAAGCGCCGCATCCAGGATCTCCCTGCGGACCGGATTACCGGTCAGGATGGTTTTGGCCTCCGCAAAGGGCGGATTACAGGGAAGAGAGATACAAATCCTGTCCGCCAGTCTGCCGGCAAGCCGGTTTGCCAGCCCCGGCACTGAATTCTGTTCATGGATGCATATCGGTATCCGTAATATTTTCGCTGCCGTCAATACCGGCCCGGTCACGTATCCACCAACGCCAAAGACGAGTTCCGGCCTGAAAGCACGAA
>JALVAI010000099.1 GCA_027011235.1 Desulfobulbaceae bacterium | reverse complement strand
AGGGGTATCCTATACATCCATTGCCATAGCCCTGAGATAAGAGAACATGTCCAGGTCAGACCTTGCGTGTAATGTGTTTTTTTTCAGGCCTTTGACCAGGATTTCTTTCACATTTGGTTGTGAACTCTATATAATTAAATATCAATTTTCTTCAAAGAAGGTGAAGCCGGTGCCCATTAATCTCTTTACCCGTATACGCCGTCATGCGGCCATATCAACGGGAAATTTTGAATCATTATTTAATAAAATCAAGATTTCATCCCTGCCGATAGCCATTTCCCGATTGCTGGAAGAAATCAATAAACCGGAGCCGGAGCTGGAGCAGATAGGCCGGTTGATCGGAGCCTTGCCGGAAATTTCAGCCCAGGTGTTAAAAACGGTCAACTCCTCCCTTTTTCAACTGCGCTCGCCGGTGTTGTCAATCCAGCACGCGGTCAGTCTGCTTGGGCTTGATCATATTCGTTCCATCACCCTGTCCTTTGCCGCGGTCAAGGCCGTGCCAAGGCCAAAGGATGCACTCTTTGATCACCAGGCCTTCTGGGGTGATTCACTTCTGCGGGCCCTGGTGGCCAGAAATTTTGCCCGCGCCCATTGTCCAGAACATTGTGATGATGCCTTCACAGCCATGTTGATTGCAGATGTTGCCCTGCCCATGCTGCTCAACAACTGGTCCGAGTATTATCGGCCGGTGGTGCGGGAATGGCATTCTTGCGGGGAGCGGCTTTCCGAGATTGAACATCGACATTTCGGCTGGAACCATGCCCAGGCCGGCGCCTGGATTCTCCATCGCTGGAAGTTTCCCGAACAGTTGATTTGCTTTGTCGGCATCCATAACAGCAGGCCAGAACTTGCGGCGGAACTTGAACTGGAACAGACCATCGCCCTGCCGTTGATGATTGCCTCAATGCTGCCGAGCAGTCTGCCCCGTATGGATGAAAGGGCCTCGGCCTTTGTTGACGCTGCCATGACCTGGTTTTCGTTTGCTCCCGATGAACTGGCCGGTCTGATGGAGGATGTCGAAGAGGGGTTTTTTGAAATTCATGAGTTGATGGGACTGTGCCAGGTGGGAAAGCAGCCGGTGCTGGAGGCTGTTAACGGGATATTAACCGACAGGGTTTCGTGAAAAATTTTCGATCCAAAACTCCATATAAGGATGCAACGATAAGCGGTCCCCAGGGGACCCGGCTTTTTCGGCTGATCAGATTTTTTTCCAGACTGCAGCTCCGATATCTGCTGCCGCGCCTGCGTCATCCGGAGCGGATCGTCAGGCTGTTTGTCTTTGTCGAGGGAACCATGGCCCTTGCCGTCTTGTCTGCTGCGGCCTATTATACCCGTTTTCCGTTGCTCTTCCCGCCCCTGGGACCATCGGCCTTTATTCTCTTCAGGATGCCCATGTCGGCTGCGGCCGCGCCAAGGACCATCCTGCTTGCCCATCTCTGGGGACTGGCGGCCGGGTTTGTCGCCCTTTATCTGGGGATGTTGTTTTTCCCCCACCAGGCAGGTGGTGGTCCCGGCATGGTCAGCGCATCCAGTATTGCCGTTTTGTCCCTGGCCATGGGACTATCCAGCCTGGCAATGATCTGGCTTGAATGCAATCATCCCCCGGCAACGGCAACCGCGCTCATCGTTGCCATGGGCTATATCACATCCCTCTTGCAGGTCATCGGTTTTATTGTTGCCGTTGTCATGTTGATCACGCTGGCATTCCTCTTCAACCGCATCCTGGGCGGCCTGCCCTATTCATACTGGCGCCATGATCCCGATGTTTCTTCCCATTACGGGACCCTGGCGGGAATAACCAACCATCGGCAGGGATACTGGCAGCAGTTGAGCAGGAAGATGTTTCATGCCTGACCAGTAGTGGCCAGGGTTCAGGTCGGTGAAAAAAGGTTTTGGGCGATCATTTTCAGAGATCGGTCCGGCGCGGGCAGTCTGGATCATCGCAGCCAGCTCTGCAGGAAAAACCGGTGCCGTTGTTCCAGGTAATGCCGCCCCTGGGACAGGTGGTCACAAAACGGTTATACTGTATCAACCGCTCAATGATGTCTGTTGGTACGGCATGCTCCATCCTGCAGGCGGCTGTCTCCGCCTTTTGTTCCTCAATACCGAGAACATGGATGAAAAAATGGCGCAGGGCCTGATGGCGGCGGACGATTTCCCTGGCCTTTGCCTGTCCCCTGTCGGTAAGGGTGATGAGATCATAGGGCGCATAGTTGATCAGTTTCATCGCTCCGAGAGTGCGCAGGGCCCCGGTGACCGATGACGGACGAACGCTGAGCCGGATGGCGATATCCTTGGCCCTGGCAGCTCCTTTTTTGCGGGAAATATGGTAGATTGCTTCCAGGTAATCTTCCTGACTCTCCGTAAGATTGTCTGTCTCGGCCATGAATGCGTTTTCCGGAGTTTATGGTCAACCAGGAGTGCCCGGTTGCCGCATTGGCGGCAAATCAAGGATCTCCATAAAGGATTGGACGTGATATTTGGCATCCAGGTCCGGATTTTTAAAGGCAATCAGGTCCACCCCGACCGCCTGGCAGTGTTCCCTGTCCACATCCGAATCACCAATATAGATGCTTTCCGCCGCCGAGACATTGAAATGATTCAGGATCATGTGCAATCCGTCCGGAGCTGGCTTGGGACGGGGCGCATTGACCGAGGTGACCACCATTTCGAACCAGGGACGGAGATGAAAAATATCGAGAATCATCTCCATGGTATCGGTGCGATTGGTGGAGATGGCGGTGTGATAATCGGGTGTGATCCGGCGCAGGAAGTCGATCAGATCGGGCTCGATGATCATGTAATCAAGGAAGGGCCGGTAATCGAGGCTGCTTCGATACTGTTCGATTTCCTTGGAACTGATCTCAGGATGGTTGCGGAAGATATGGGCTACCGAGGCCTGGACATTATGACTGTGAACATAGTTGAGTTCATCTTCATCCAGGGGCGGACAGCCAAAGGCGGTGCGCATGTGGTTGTAATAGGCGCGGTTTGCCTCCCTTGAGCTGAACATTACGCCGTCACAGTCAAAAATAACCAGTTTTTTCATGGCAGGTTTTCTGGTATGTAGGGGGAAGGTGAGTTGTGGATTTGTGGCCACCGCATCTCAATCCAGCCCATAGATTTCACTGTTGAGCCGGTCAAAGAAGACCTCCATGAACCGATGCCGCTCGGTGGCGATTTTGGCCCCCTCCACTGTCAGCAGCCTTCCCCTGACCCGTTTCATCTTGACCTGGAATTCCCGATAGGCGGTATCCTGCCTGGAGTATGATTCTGTTTGCCCGGGGTCGAGTTCCGGATTATGGAGACAGGCGCCGATCTGGCCGGCAAAGAGAAAGGCCCGGCCGATACCGATGGCGCCGATGGAATCGAGTTTGTCGGCATCAAAGAGGATTTTTGCCTCCAGGCTTTGCGGTT
>JALVAI010000098.1 GCA_027011235.1 Desulfobulbaceae bacterium | reverse complement strand
GGACAGAGAGGCCATTCTCAAGCTGCATGCCAAAAAACTGACCCTGGCCGACGACGTTGATCTGAAGGTCGTGGCCCAGCGGACACCTGGTTTTGTGGGGGCCGATCTGGAAAATATCTGCAACGAGGCAGCCATCCAGGCCCTGCGCCGCAAGGCGGATGCGGTGGCCATGGCCGATTTCGAGGCCGCCATCGACCGGGTTGTCGCCGGACCGGAGAAAAAACACCGGGCCCTTAATCCGGATGAAAAGAAACGGGTCGCCTTCCATGAATCCGGACATACCCTGGTTGCGGTGACCGTTCCCACCGGCGAACCGGTACACAAGGTGTCTATTATTCCCCGCGGCGTTGCCGCCCTGGGCTATACCATGCAGCTGCCGGTGGAGGAAAAATTTCTCTCCACCGAGGCGGAGCTGAAGGACCAGATCGCCATTCTTCTCGGTGGTCGGGTGGCGGAAGAGATCATTTTCGGCGATATTTCAAGCGGCGCCTCCAATGATCTGGAACGGGCCTCGGAAATCGCCCGCTCCATGATTACCCGGCTGGGCATGAGCAAGAAGCTCGGCCCGCTTACCTGGGGCAAACATCAGGACCTGCAATATCTCGGTATCCAGGGGCAGGAAGAGCGTAATTTCAGTGAGGCAACGGCGCAGATGATTGACGAAGAGGCCCGGCAGATCGTCGAGGAGCAGCACCGGCTGGCCACCAATATTCTGACCGAAAAACGAAAGATTCTCGATGCCCTGGCCGCCCGGCTTGAAGAAAAAGAGGTCATCAGCGGCGAAGAGGTGGAAGAGATTGTCAACCAGGTGGAAAACAATGGATAACAATCAGGAGACAACCATGTCTCGACAGAGCGGAGCTGAAAATTCCAAAGAGTTGTTGACCTTGAAAGAGGTCATTGCCATGGGAGTCGGCGGCATGGTGGGCGGCGGTATTTTTTCCGTCCTCGGCCTTGCCATTGCCCAGGCAGGACACGCGGCACCGGTCGCCTTTGCCCTTGGTGGTATCGTGGCCCTGTTGACCGGCATCTCCTATGCCCGGCTCGGGGTTGCCTTCCGTTCCGCCGGCGGTTCCTTCACCTATCTCGAGCATGCCTTCAAGCATCCCAATATATCGGGGATGGGCGGCTGGCTGCTCCTGGTCGGCTATATCGGCACCATGGCCCTGTATGCCTATACCTTCGGTGTCTACGGCACCGCCATGCTTGGTGGGGCAGGACAGGTTCCTGGCATGCATCACCTTCTCGAATCCTTGATTTTACTCACCTTTCTGGGAATCAACCTTTACGGGGTCAAGGCCAGCGGCACCAGTGAACTGATTATTGTTACGGTCAAGATGCTGATTCTTTTTCTTTTTGGCGGTATCGGCCTGTTTTACGCAAAGCCGGACCATCTGCTGCCGGTCTTTAACAAGGGCTTTGGCGGGGTTGTCATGGGTGCGGCCCTGATCTTTGTCGCCTACGAGGGGTTTGAGCTGATCCCCAATGCCGCCAACGAGATGGTGGACCCGAAACGAAATCTGCACCGTGGCATTCTCTGGTCTATCGGTATCACCATTGCGGTGTATGTTCTTGTCTCCCTGGTTGCAGTGGGTAACCTGTTGCCGGAAGAGGTGGCGCGTTATAAGGAATATGCCCTGGCCGTGGCCGCGAAACCGTTTCTTGGTCAGGCGGGATTCCAGCTCATCGGCCTGGCGGCCCTGTTTTCAACCGCGTCGGCCATCAATGCCACCATGTTCGGCACCGCCCGTCTCGGCATGGTCATGGCCACGGAAAAGGCCCTGCCGGCTGTATTTGCCTTCCGCCGCAAGCAGAACAATATTCCCTGGGTCAGTCTGCTGGTCATCACCGGCCTGACCATTGTCTTTGTCAATTTGGCCAACCTGACCATCATTTCCTCCTTTGCCAGTTCCACCTTTTTGTTGATCTTTGCCGCCATCAACCTTTCCGCCCTGCGCTTGCGGGCCAGGATTGAAGCAAGTATCGGGGTGGCGGTCGCCGGGCTGGCCTGTTCCCTGGCATCCTGGCTGGCCCTGCTGGTCTATCTCTTTCAGTCCAACCGGACCAGTCTCTACTGGATAGGCCTGCTCTATCTGGCGGTGTTCTGTGCCGAGGTGCTGTTCTCCAAACGACGCTGGATCATGCGCGAGGTGGATCGGTTAGAGGCAGGATAAGCAACCGGGACCCAGGCGGCCGCATCGCTATTTTTCCCTGGCGTTGCTCCCGTTTTCACGGACAAGCCGATACACAATGCCAAGGGCAAAGACACTGAGTGCCAGGGCTGCCAGGTTACCGGGATTCATGGTTTTGATGTCCAGGATGATAAATTTTCTCGCCAGGGCCAGCAGGGCGATGAGGAGTACGGTCTTTACCTGAACGACGTGGTCTTTTCGTTCGATCACCTTGATGATGGAATGTTTGAATTCCATGGCGATCAACAGGGTCATGATCATGCCGAATATGTGTTTGAAAACCTTATGGTCCAGGGGGTCGAGCATGCCGATCACCAGCATCTGGTAGACATCAACGGTGAGCCGGATAAAGGCGATGAGGACGATGACGGCAATCAGGCCGGTCAGGCCGATGGACACAATATCCTCATATTTTTCGTAGGCATTGATAAACCATCCCTGTGATTTCTTTTCGTTGTTCTGCATGTGGCTTACTCCTCTTTGCGCGACTTTCCGATTGGCGACTGTTTTCTCTTTCGATAATTTCTTTCCCGGTTTTGCACCTGGGAGATGATCAGTTGTGCCTTGTCGCGATTCAGGCCCAGTTCTCTCCGGTCCGTGTTCAGGTCTTCCATGTCCTGTTCCGTCAGCTCACCATCTTCACGGATGAGTTGCTCGACCTCGGATTCAAATCGTTCCCTGCGCAGACGTAATTGTTCGGTAAAACCGGAGGCGATAATACCGGCGGGCAGGGAAACCAGGCCGACGCCGACAATGGTGATCAGGGTGGCAAAGATCTTTCCGTAAACGGTTACCGGGGTCACGTCGCCATAGCCCACCGTGGTCAGGGTGACAATGGCCCACCACATGGCGTGGGGGATGGAACCGAAGGCCTCCGGCTGGATCTCATGTTCAAAGGTATAAATACCCACCGAGGCGAAAATAAAAATAATAAACATCAGGGTCATCGCCACCATCAGGGATTCCGCTTCATCCTTGAGTACATCGGCAAGCAGGCCAAAGGCGGGAGAATAGCGGGTCAGTTTGAACAAACGCATCAACTGGAGGAGTATCAGGACCGATGTCTGGTCATAGCCGGACGCCAGAAGAAAAAAGGGGAGAAACGATGCCAGGTCCACCAAACCCATAACGGAAAAAACATAATGGAGCCGACAGGACAGAGTAGGCCGATCCGGGTTCTGTTCAGGACTGCTCCAGAGCCGCAGCAGGTATTCCAGTAGAAAAAACGAGGAGGCAAAGGCCTCCAGGGTCATGAACAGGGGAAAATATTTGCTGGCAATGGATGGCTCGCTCGACAGGACCAGGGCAATGGCGCTGACAAGTACCAGCAGGACCATAAATCTTGAATGGATCTTTTTCTCCACTTCCGGTCCCAGCAGGTGGAGAAAACGATAGATGCGGACACGCACAGACTGGGATGTGATTGTATCTCTACTCATGTCTCCTCGGTATAAATAAGCACTGCCTTGAGATCATGCTCCTCTTCCAGGTTACCTCCGAGGGCGGAGGCAAGGATACCAAAGGTAGCCATAAGGCGGGCAAAGTGGAATGCGGGCAGCGGTTGGCCGCCGAGTCCGGCCCAGCCGGCGAGTACGGATTCCGGCATTATCCGGATAACGCCAAGGGAGATCAGAAAGAGATTTATCCAAAAGGAGATCATCCCTGTCAACAGGGTGCCAAAGAGAATAATCCGGGAACGGACCGCCTGTTCCATCATTTTATCCGATCGGCCAACCGCTTGCAGATTCTGACCAAAGTAGAGGGAAAGGGTGGCAAGCAGAAGAATGACAGCAATAATGAGGTTGAGCCAGTCGGAATGGATAGCTGCTCCCAGTTCCCAGGCCTCGCCGCTTAGGAAGAGAAAAATGACGGAAACAGCGGTGGCGGCGGTGAACCTGCCAAGGTGGAGCATCATGCGCCAGGAGCGAAAGAACAGGATCTCCCGGGCAAGGGCAACCCCGTCGCCGATAAGGACCTGACAATAAAATTTCCACGCTGTTTTTCCGGCGGTGGCTGTTTCTTCGAGGCGGGGATCGGCAATATCCTGGAGAAACGCGGCCAACTGCTGTTTTTCCTCCTCGCTCCAGTCCAGCGGTTCCCGGTCGGTCCAGAATTCCCGAGGCTTCATGACCGAGGCATCATTATGGTCCAGGCCAAACAGATGGCCGAGAATGTGGCGGCAGAGTCCGAGTACGGCCCTGCGGGTTGCCGTCACGTTGTCAAGGTCAAGCATCCGGGCCATGGAGATAACTCCGGTCTCGAGCATGGTGGATGGAACACCGCTGGTGGCCTGGTCAAATCTGGCCAGGAGGGGACACGAGGTCACTACCAGCATAAAATCAAAGCCATACTCAATCTTTATGTCCGAACCAAATTCCAGCAGGGCCAGCGGGTCCTGGGGCGTCTCCCGGGGGAAATCATGTCGGGACAACACCTGGAAAATCCATTGAAAATCGGGTACGTCCCGTTGCAGTGACCGCTCCAGCTCTTCGACCACTTCCCGGGCGGCGCGGTATATCTCCGGCGATTCCGCGCCATCCAGGGCCACGCCTATTGTCAGGAGAGGTCGTTCGTTGTCCGGTTGATGAGTGGTGTCCGTCATGTGCTCCTGTACCTGGCAGCGGCCAGGGTGCTATTGTTTTTTTACGAAATATTGTCTTTGTGGAAGCAACAGGTACATGCATCCGTTTGCCTGATAGCCATGTGAAGGCCGGACCCGTGCTATTCGAACCAGGGATCAACAGAATTTACAGGAGAAATGTCCTTTTATCTCTCTTTTTTTTATTTTTGTTCCCGTGCTGGTTGTTTTTGCTCCCTGCGGGTTGTCACAGGGACTTGTGTGGGACTGGATTGGCAGGTCACTTTCGGGGCATCGGACTCATTGAGCCATTGGTTTCCGTCGATGAGATATTTGAAGAAGCTAATTCCATAAGATGGAAGCTGTTCAATTCTTAAGATTGATTAACTCGTAAAAAATCCAGACAATACTTAAAGATGGCTAAGTAAAAACACAGATATAAAAGGAGTAGTGTTCTGTGGCGGGTCTTGACTATACATGTAGTATGTTGAGAGTCGCCACAGGACACACGACGCAGTAGATCGAAGTTTTTACGACGCCATCAAGATTGGTTTAAAAAAACCAGCTGAGACCACCGATGAACATGATTGTGTTGGCGCCGTTGTTTGGATCGTCCATGCCTGCATTGGATATATGAAATTCCTGTACCTTGAAGGAAAGCGCCGTTGTCTCATTCAGTTTGTAGAGTGTGCCGGCGCTGAACTGGAGAAAAAATTCAAAAGTGGTACTCAAGTCGGGATGGCTTATATCCGTGGCACCGGCGCCAACACCGAGATCAATAAAGGGAACCCAGCGGCTGGATGTCGCAAAGTAATAGCGTGGGCCGAAGGTAGCCCCTATGATGTACCTGCTGTCCGGGCTGAACTGAGCGCCGGCAATGAGTTCGGTCCGAAGCGCAACATTGCCGGCATACCAATGTCCCTGGTTGAGAAGGTTACTGGTAATCCGGCCGTAATGGGCGTAGGCCAGAGCATGATCATGCCTGACCGTGGAGCCGAAGATTTTCGCACCGGCGCCAACCCCCAATGAGAAGCCGGCCTCTTGTGCTCCCTTGGTGAAACCGGCTTTCTGCGCAGTGACCCAATTGTTCTGGTGAACTGTCTTGTGGTTTGGAGTAGGCACAACCGCTGCATTTGCAGAATTTAAGAGCAACAAGAATGTACTGATGGGGAGAAATATTTTTTTTATGAGACTGTCCATGATTCTTTTTGAGATAAATCCATCCATTGTGACGATATAATAAGGGTGAAATTTTTGTTTTAGTTCCTTACATCTGGATTCCTGTCATAAAAAAACAGGAAAGTGTAGACTCTGAGAAAATTTTCAGGCCCAATGCAGGAGCTCGCCCACGAAGCGTCACGATTTCGGTTATCTGCGAGACTTCGAGGGTGGTTTTCCATTTTTGAGTTGCGGGTAAAACCCGCCTTATAGTTCTTCAACTCCTTCAAGTTTCAGCAAAGAGTTGTACGAGCCATAGGAGTTGGTCACTTCCGGAGCATCGGGATCATTGGTCCATTCCTTTCCGTCGATGAGATATTTGAATTCATAATTTCTTCCGAGAAGCAGTTGTTTACGTTTGTAAAAGGCGCCATCTTTTTTCCGGTGCATTTCCTCTGGTTTCCAGTCGTTCCAGTCTCCCACCAGAGCAACCGACGTGACATCACCATGCGGCTGAAAGGTAAAATTCACCCATGCTTTTACACCCTTGGGATTGATTGTTATCATAATTCCTCCCTGTGAATTTGTATCCGAAAATAGCCCGCGTAGTTGAGTTGTGTTCTTTTGGACTATTTTCACCATTTGTTGTGGCTGGGACGGTAATTTATGGTCCAGCCATGCTGGTTTATCCGAAAATCACCCACGGAGGACATGGCTCCCCATGCCGGAGTCGGAGATTTTCATTTGGAAAAAGTTGAACTTTTTACGTGTTCATCATTTTTAGCTCTTTCAGTATTTCGGCGCTCTCTCTTGCCATCTGCATTGCCTCATTGGTTTGCGCTACAACGATCGCAACCCGGCTGTCCGGATGATGTACCATCTTTGCACCGTGGGAAAAACGGCGGTTTTTTGTCCTGTCCAGGACCAGGCCCAGATGTTCAAGTCCTGAGCAAACGGCCTCCCGGACTGTTGCGCTGTGTTCACCGATACCACCTGCAAAAACCACGGCATCCACGCCTCCTAAAATCGCAATATAGGCGCCGATATACTTTTTGATCCGATAGCAGAACATCTCAAAGGCAAGTTCCGCCTGCCGGTCGCCCCGGGCTTTTTGCGCAAGAATCTCACGCATGTCATTGGTATCACAAAGCCCTTTGAGGCCGCTTTCGTGATTAAGCAGTTGATCAACGATTTCGGCGCTCATCCCCTTCTCTTCCATCAGGTAAAGGAGGATGCCTGCATCGAGATCACCGGGGCGCGTTCCCATCACCAGCCCCTCCAGCGGCGTAAAGCCCATCGAGGTATCAATACTTTTTCCTGCCCTGATCGCGGCCGCACTGGCACCGTTGCCGAGGTGCAGCGTAATCAGATTGCACTGCTCCGGCCTTTTTCCCAGGAGTTTTGCCGCTTCATCCCTGAGATAGTGGTGTGAAAGTCCGTGAAACCCATAACGCCTGATATTTAGCCGGGTAAAGATTTCTTCCGGTAAAGGATACCGGCAGGCAACTTCCGGCATCTGATGATGAAAGGCCGTATCAAAAAGGGCAATCTGCGGCGTATTGGGAGAGAGGTTCATCAGGGTCCTGATTCCCTCAAGATTGGCTGGATTATGCAGGGGGGCAAGGGGTATCAGCGCTTCTATGACCTCCAGCACCTGTTGGTCGATCAGTATTGGTTCGGAGAATTTTGTCCCACCGTGGACCACGCGGTGCGCACATCCGGCAAGATCGGAAAATGCCTTCAGGTATCCATGGCCGCGCAATTGCCGCAAGACCAATTCCTGCGCCCCATGGTGGTCTGCTATCTGTGCCGTCACACTCTCTTTCCCGGCCTTATGCAGCAGGGTCGCCGTGCTCTCCTGCTCACCGATTCGTTCCACCAGCCCGGAAACAATCTCCCTGATACCATCGCTGATGTCAAAGAGGGTATATTTCAGGGAAGAGCTGCCGGAGTTGAGGACAAAGAGTTTCATGGGCGCTGTTCCTCTTTTTCCATGGCGGCCTGGACAGCGGTAATGGCAATCGTATGGACGATATCTTCCACCAGGCAACCCCGGCTCAGGTCGTTGACCGGTTTTTTGATGCCCTGCATGATCGGCCCGATGGCAATGGCCCCGGCGCTTCGCTGCACCGCCTTGTAGGTGTTGTTGCCGGTATTGAGATCAGGAAAGATAAAGACCGTCGCCTGTCCGGCAACCCGGCTGTCCGGCATCTTTTCCTTGGCGACCTGCGGATCAATGGCGGCGTCATACTGCATTGGTCCTTCTATCAGCAGATCGGGCGCCTTCCGCCGGGCTGTTTCCGTCGCCAGTCGCACCTTTTCAACATCTTTGCCGATTCCGGAATTACCACTGGAATAGGAGAGCATCGCCACCCGCGGCTCGATGCCGAATGCCTGGGCGGTCCGGGCCGACTGGATGGCAATTTCAGCAAGCGCGTCAGCATCCGGATAGGGATTGACCGCGCAGTCGCCATACACCAGGACCCTGTCATGGAGTAACATGAAGAACACACTGGAGATGAGTCGGGCGCCAGGCCGCATCTTGATAATCTCAAAGGCCGGTTTAATCGTTTCCCGCGTCGTATGGGTGGCACCGCTGACCAGACCATCTGCATGTCCCAGATAAACCATCATGGTCGCAAAATAACTGACACGGCTCATCATCTCTTTTGCCATTGGCCGGATAATACCCTTGTGCTTGCGCAAGCGGTAAAATGTTTCAATAAAGGTATCCATATCCGGGAACTGTTCCGGATCGACGATACGGGCCTTGGTCAGGTCCAGTCCCAGCAGGCTTGCCCGCTGGGAAATCTTTTCAGGCTTTCCCAACAGGGTAATTTGACAGAGATTGCGGCGAAGCACGATTTCTGCTGCCCTGAGAACGCGCTCGTCATCGCTTTCCGGCAGCAGAATATCACTGCCTGAATGGCGGGCTTTTTCATACAACATGTAGGTAAATCGTACCGGTGTCATGGTTTCCGGTCGCGGCAGCCTGAACCGTTTTTTTATGATCTCAAGGTCGACATGATCATTGAAAAGTCCTTCGGCAAGGGAGATCTTTCGCTTGCTTTTCAATGTGATTTCCGGCTGGACCGCCTGCACCATCAAGGCCGCTGTCTGGGTATCAACAGAGAGTGTGATCATCGGCAGGGCGGGAAAATCCACCACGCCTGAGAGCAGGTGCATGATACTCTCTGAAGGAACCAGACCGCCGGTCAGCAGTATGCCGGCGATTGAAGGATTTTTTCGGGAAAGGTTTGCCCAGAAGGTCCCCACGAGAATATCCGCCCGATCACCCGGCACAATAATCAGAGCACCGTCTTTGAGGTAATGGAGATAATGTTCAAGCGTCATCGCCCCGACAATACTTTGGCTCACCGAGCGGTCGAGCATTTTCTCGTCCTCGGAAATCAGCGTCGCTCCTGTCTGCTCCATGATTTCCGCAATGGTCGGCTGGTTGAGTTCCGCTACTTCAGGCAGAGTAAAAAGGGGTGTTTCCGTCTGCAGGGTTGCCTGTGCCTCCTCCATCAGTGATCCATCGAGGCGATTGACGATAAATGAAAGGACCTGGAGACGGCGCTTTGCAAAAGTGCGTTCCAGCAGTCTGAGGTGTTGCTGCAGATCTGTTGCGTTTTCTGTTTTTTGCGCATTGACGACAACAATCAGGGGGATGGCAAGGCTGGCGGCAATTTCAAGGTCGATATCAAAATCAAGGACCTCTTCAAAATCAAACCCGTCTTCGATCCCCTCACAGAGGATAAAGTCATACGCCTTTTCCAGGGCATGATATTGTTCAAGAATCCTCTCGTACACCTCATGGAGACGATCTTCGGCAATCAGTTTCCGCACTTCGTCTATATGCAGGCCATATGCGGTTTCAACGGGTTGTCTGAGTTTAAAGTAGTGTTTGACAAAGTGGATATCAGGCTCGGTTTCGGCAGGCCGGCTGATAATAGGCTTGAAATAGGCGACATCGGCGACTTCCCGTTTGAGCATCGCCATCAATCCCAGGGCGGCTATTCTTGTTCCCGCCCGTTCGGTATCGCTGTAGAGGAAAAAGGCGTTTCTCTGCATGGGGTGCCTCGCAAATTCTTTGGACGGTCCAGTCCGTATGGACAGCAGAGGCGGCTGAAGCCGTTCCTGCCGAAATTACGAATTTTGGTGCAAATCGCAGGCGGGGCTATAGCCGCAAATGTGCCGTTTTGTTGACGTTACTGGTGTCCCGGTCCGATATTTTTTTTGATGAACTTTTAAAAAGTCCAAATTTTTTCAAAGATGGCTAAGTAAAAACACAGATGTACAGATAAGCGGAGCGTAGCGAAGACTCCGAGGAGTAGTGTTCCGGGGCGGGTCTCAACTATACAGGTAGTATGTTGTGAATCGCCACGGGACACACGACGCAGTAGATCGAAGTTTTTACGACGCCATCATTTTTTTGCCTGCCTGCCGGGATATAACGCCGGTTCACGTCCAAGGGCGATCTGGATCTTGTCCCCGGCCTTCCACCAGTCGGTAAGCGCTATGGCCTTGCCGGAACGGGCCGTTGCCAGGGCCGCCTCGGCATTCACCAGGTCATCGGCGGTGATCAATCCCTCGTTAAATCTGTTTGCCTGGATTCGTTCGGTTTCCTTGGCCGCCTTTTCCGAGGCCACGGCGGCATTATACCTGGCCGCGGCCGCATCCCAGCCGGCCCGGGCGGCGATAAACTGCGCCCTTGCCCGGTAGCGCAGGGCGGCCAGCTTTTGTTGTTGTACCCGTACCTCGGCCCCGGATTTTTCCACCTGCGCCCTCCTGCCGCCGCCGTCCCACAGGGGCAGACCAAGGCGGACGGAAACCGTCCAGTTGTCATCACCTTCACCGTTGTACCCCTGGTTACGCAGCCAGGAGCCATCCACATTCATCTGTGGATACCGTTCAGCCTGTGCCGCCCGCACAGATGATTCAGCAGCGGCAAGCCGGGCCTTTGCCGCCACAATGTCGGGGCGTTGGTCAATGAGTGTTTCCTGCCAGTCCAGTTCTTTTGGCAGTACGTGGATGGGGGAGATGGCATCGGCAAAGGTGGGGGCCGCCAGCAGGGAGGCCAGGGCCGCCCGTAGTTGTTTTTCCTTCCCTTTCAGGGCGGCAAGCCGTCCTTTGACGTCTTCACGTTCGGTCACCAACCGCATCTTTTTGACCGGAATGGCCTGTTGTGCCTCTATGGCGGCCTCTGTGGTCCGGATGTGGGTCTCAAGCGCTTCTATTTGGCGTTGCAGCGCTTGCTGGTCCGCCAGAGTCCCCTCGATATCATGGTAGAGGGCGGCGGCGGTGTGCAGGAGTTGCAGACGGACGTCACCCAGGCCTGCATCAACAGCTGCTTTTAACTGGCGGGCCGCCCTCAGCCGGGCACTGATCTTGCCGTTGATATCAAGCGGCACCCTGGCGGTCAGCCCGTATCCAAACTGGTTGTCGTCAAAAAGATCGGGTTGCAGGGCAGCCGGATAGGAGATCGGGTTGATCAACCGGTTATCTTTATAGGTGCTGTTTTTGGCCAGGGCATCCACCTCGCCGAAATACCTGCTTTTTTCCACCTTGATATTGGCTTTCTCAACATTTACCATTTCGGCT
>JALVAI010000097.1 GCA_027011235.1 Desulfobulbaceae bacterium | reverse complement strand
GTCTACGGCACCCTTAAACCACAAAGGAAAAATTTTGCATCCCTGCAAGCATCACTCTCCGTCCGCGGCTTCCATTGCCGGCCAGGGCGCATCTTTTTCTTCCACAAAATAGCAAAACCTTGCCCACCTGGCTGTAAAGCCGGTTATCGGGCAACGCAGACCGACCTTTTTATCATCAACCGATATCACCTCCCAATCGCCCTTGCGCGGTCCCTCGCAGATATGAATCTTCTGGCCGACCCGGAATGGATATGGCATAAAATGGATTATTGACATGGGCCATATACCTTGACTTTTGTTACGATTGAGAACAATTCCCAGTTTTTGAATGAAAATAAAAAAAAAACTGTACAATCGTTTTCCGATTCGTACAATACCAATAGGGACAGGAGAAAGCAAACCATTGAATTGCAGACAAAGGGAATTTTTACCTGATTCCTTTCAATATATTACCTGTCCCAGTGGTGAATATGGAGACGCTCGCAATGGGCGTTCCAATCCATGACAGGTTTTACAAGGTCCAATTGGAGAAAGACATGTCCATTGAAGATGATGAAATTTTACAGGGATTTATCGAAGAATCACTCGAACATCTCGCTGATATTGAAAACGACCTTCTTGCCATTGAAGAAGGCGGAGCTGATATAGACGTTGATCTGGTCAACAAGGTTTTTCGGGCCGCTCATTCAATCAAGGGCGGCGCCGGCTTCATGGGACTGACAGTCATCCAGAACCTCGCCCATGCGGCGGAAAATGTCCTGGGTCTGATCAGAAGTGAAAAACTTGTTCCTACCCCGGATATCATCAATGTCCTGCTGCTTGCCTCCGATGAATTGCAGCAGCTCATCGAGGATGTCGAAAACAGTAATGATGTCGACATTTCCGAACATGTCAATGCGTTAAATGCCATTTACGAAGGTGGTAATGCCCCGCAGGCAGCTGCACAACCCGAGGAAGAGAAAGGGGCTGACACGCAGGAGACGGAACCGGCTGAAACGGTTGCCGAGGCAGAAACGCCTGCCAAACAAGAGCCTCAGGTTGAACAGGCAAAGACTCCGGAGCCGGAACCAGCCACCCCACCGGTCCAGGAAACAACTCCCGCACCGGAAGCAGCGCCGCCTGAACCGGCTCCGACTCCAGAGGCGGAACCGGCAGCGCCCCCTGTCCAGCAGACAACCGCCAAAACTCCAAAGAAAAAAACAACCAAGAAAACAAAAAGCAGTCACAAGACGGACACCTCCATCCGGGTGAGCGTCAGCCTGCTTGACCAGTTGATGAACCTGGCCGGAGAACTTGTTCTCTCACGCAACCAGTTGCTACAGACCATCACATCCGGGGATGTCCGCAATGCAGAAACCGTTGGCCAGCGCATAGATCTTGTGACCTCGGAGCTGCAGGAGGCGATCATGCTCACCCGCATGCAGCCCATCGGTAATGTCTTCAACAAATTTCCGCGGGTGGTCCGGGATCTCTCCAAAAAACTGAACAAGCAGATGGACCTCACCATTGTCGGCAAGGATGTCGAACTGGACAAGACCATTATCGAGGCCATCAACGATCCCCTCACCCACCTGGTCAGGAACTCGGTCGACCACGGCATCGAGCCCCCGGATGAACGCGTTCGCAAGGGGAAAAATCCAAAGGGACTGATCGTTCTCAAGGCCTATCATGAGGCGGGCCAGGTTGTCATTGAAATCAGTGATGACGGCAAGGGTCTTGATGGCAACATCCTTGCCGAGACCGCTATCAACAAGGGATTGATCACACCAGAGCAGGCCAAAACCATGTCGGAAAAGGAACGGGTCAACCTGATCCTGCTTCCCGGCTTTTCCACTGCCAAAAAAATTACCGATGTTTCCGGCCGCGGGGTTGGCATGGATGTGGTCAAAACCAACCTGGACAAGCTGGGCGGTTCCATCGAGATCGAGTCCGAGGTGGGCAAGGGAACGACCATCAGCGTCAAGCTGCCCCTGACCCTGGCCATTATTCCCTGCCAGATTGTTGTCACCGGCGGCGAACGGTATGCCATCCCCCAGGTCAACCTGGAAGAACTGCTCCGGATTCCGGCGGCCAAGGTCAAGGAGCGCATTGAACGGGTCGGCGATGCCGAGGTGGTACGGTTGCGCGGCAACCTGCTGCCGCTGATTCGGCTTTCCGATGTTCTCGGGATACCGCGGACCTACTATGACCCCATCAATGACGAGGTCAAACCCGATCGCCGCAAAAACGTTGCCGACCGCCGCTCCAAGGCCAGCCCGCTGTTTGGAAAGAACAATCCGGACACAGATCAACAGCAGGAGCAGTCCGTTGATTTTACGCGCAAGGAAGAGGACCGGCGGCAGAACCCGGCCTCGGCCCTGAATATTGTCGTGGTTTCAACCGGGGCCATGAAATACGGCCTGATCGTCGACCGGCTGCAGGATTCCGAAGAAATCGTCATCAAGCCACTGGGCAGGCATCTGCAGCAGTGCAAGGGATACGCAGGGGCAACCATCATGGGTGACGGCCGCATTGCCCTGATCCTTGACGTCAACAATCTCTCCCAGATGGCGGGCCTGACCTCCCTTGACGGCACCGAACGGGCCAATGAACTGGCCGAGGCTGCCAAGGACGCCATTATCAAGGCGAAGGACAAACAGGCGCTTTTGACCTTTTCCAGTTCGCCGGACGAACAGTTTGCCGTGCCGCTTAACCAGGTGGAACGGGTCGAAAAAATCAAAATTACCGATATTGAAGATGTTGGCGGCAGAAGAGTCATGCAGTATCGCGGCGGCAGCCTGCCTCTGGTCTCCATTGACGAGGTCGCCATGGTACAGCCGCTGGCTGACCGGGATGACCTGCTGGTCATTGTCTTTAACCTGGCCGGCAAGGATATCGGCCTGCTGGCCATTGGTCCCATCGACGCCATTGAGGTGGCCGCTGATGTGGATGACATGACCCTGAAGCAGACCGGTATTATGGGCTCCTCCATTATCAATGGCCACACAACCATGCTGGTGGATATTTTTGAAATTGTCCAGACCATCAATCCGGACTGGTTTGCCGACCATGCCCTGTCCGAGACTATTGTCGTCGAAGAAGGCGAAATCCCGACCATTCTCATTGTTGAGGACTCAAATTTCTTCCGCAACCAGGTGCGCGGTTATATGGAGGAGGCGGGATTCAATGTGCTTGAGGGTGAGGACGGGGTAGAGGCCCTGGAGATCCTTGAAGAGCATGTCGATGAAATCACCATGGTTGTCACCGATATCGAGATGCCGAACATGGACGGATTCCAACTGACCGAAAAGATACGGCAGGATTCCAGGTTTTCCCATCTGCCTGTTATCGCCCTGACCACCCTGGCCGGGGATGAGGATGTTGCCAAGGGCAAGGCAGTCGGCATTGATGAATACCATATCAAGCTTGATAAGGAACGATTGATGG
>JALVAI010000096.1 GCA_027011235.1 Desulfobulbaceae bacterium | reverse complement strand
CATGAAGATAGCCCCCATCCGCGCTCCGCACCGCGCATCCCAGACATGCCCCCAGACCGCAGGCCATGTGGGTCTCCAAGGAAACCTGACAGGCAACATCGGCGGCGCCTGCCTTGTCGGCGCAGATCTTCATCATGGCCAGGGGGCCGCAGGTACAGACCTGTTCCATGGCCGGCAGTATCGGGTCCAGCAATTCGGTGACAAAACCATGATGTCCCAAGGAGCCATCATCCGTTGCCGTTTGTACCCTGTACCCAAGTTCAGAAAATTCATCGGCAACGATATGTAATTCTTCCTGGTTTCTTGCCCCAAGCAACACAAAGTCCCGGTCAATCCTTTTTCCGTCCTGCACCAGCCGGTTGGCAAGAAAATAGAGCGGGGCAATACCCATGCCGCCGCCGACCAGACACAGCCCCCCCTTCCTTGCCAGAGAAAAACCACGTCCAAGAGGCCCGATGCAATCAATGCTGCTTCCGGGTGATACACCTGCCAGGGCGGCCGTTCCCCGGCCAATGACCTTGAACAGGATTTGCATATTCCCGGATGCATCTACCTGATGGATTGAAAACGGCCTGCGCAGCAGGGGATCCATGCCCGCACCCACCCGCAGCATGACAAACTGTCCCGGACGGGCAGCAGCGGCAATCTCCGGGGCATGCAGGGTCAGGCGAAAGATATCGGCTGCAATGACTTCCCGGTGGAGAAGGGGAGCTTTTTCCTGGAATTCGGGCATGGAAAACGATACAACAAAGGAGGAAGATTTTTCTTTTCGCGCTACAGTTTCGAGGCAACAGGCATAAAAAGCGGTGCATGATCAAGGCCCGGGAAAATATAATTTCCCCTTGCCATGATGAACTCGTAAAAAGTCCAGACAATACTTAAAGATGGCTAAGTAAAAACACAGATATACAGGAGTAGTGTTCTGTGCGGGTCTTGACTATACATGTAGTATGTCGAGAATCGCCACAGAACACACGACGCAGTAGATCGAAGTTTTTACGACGCCATCTCACCCTGATGGCATAATAAAACATACCAGAGAATATTCCAGTGGACACTCTTTTTTCAATTTTTGCCTTTCTCTTTGGCGCCGTTGTCGGCTCTTTTCTTAACGTGGTTATTCTCAGACTGCCGGACAAAAACCAATCCATTGTTTTTCCGGCTTCCCATTGCCCGCAATGCAAAACCCCCCTGCATTGGTATGAAAACATTCCAATAATCAGCTATCTTGTCCTGCGGGGAAAATGCAGAACCTGCAAAAAAAAGATTTCCATCCAGTATCCTTTGGTGGAATTAAGTATGGGGCTACTGGCTGCGGCCCTGTTCCAACTCTTTGGTCCGGGTACCGGGTTTTTCCTGTATTTTGTCTTCTGTGCAGCTCTCCTGGTCATAATTTTTATTGACATCCAGCACCAGATAATTCCCGATGTCATTACCCTGCCCGGAATTGTCATCGGTTTTATCGGCTCCTTTTTCCAGCCCTTTGTCAGCTGGCAACAATCAGGGCTCGGTATTCTGCTGGGCGGCGGGATATTGTACGGTATAGCCCTTGCCTACTATCTTCTGGCCAAACGAGACGGAATGGGTGGAGGAGATATCAAACTGCTGGCCATGATAGGCGCCTTTCTCGGCTGGCAAAGCCTGCTCTTTATCATCTTTGCCAGCTCACTTCTTGGTTCAATTATCGGGGTTGCTGCCATGCTCAAACAGAAAAAAGGGGGGCGTACCCGGATACCCTTTGGTCCCTTTCTCTCCCTTGCCGCCCTCTGCTGGCTCTTCTTCCAGCCATATATCCTTAAACTCTGGCAACTCTACCTGCAACTGGCGCTGCCGGCAGGATGATATCCCCAAATCATTACTGCATGGTACTCTGATTGCTTTTTTCTTAAAGAACAAGCATGGATGGACCATATTTTTCCGTCCCGGCCACAACAAATGATGAAAATGATCTGTTCCTGAAATTCCTGTTACCCGTAGAATGGGGTATGGAACGTAATAAAACAGCAGGTTACGCCCAAACAACATACGCCTAACCCTACTTTCGGATAAATATTCTCCTGTGGGCGTGTCTGGCAACTTGATCAATAGCGGCCCTGTTCCAGTTTCTTCACTCCGACCCGCTGTCCCCTGATGTTCTGCACCACATAACGGTTATTGCCGAGAAGACAGGGACTCCAGGAGCAATAAATCTGAACCTGATCACCTATTTTTATGGCCCGTGAACGCATCGCCCTAATGGACATCTCAAAACCTATACCCTTGGACGAGACATCAGTAAGATCGATTTCAACATCCTTTCCGGAGCCCGTAATCAACACCGCCTTGCCGCTCTGCAACTCACGCAAAGTAGCTCTGCGGTTAAAGGAACAGTTAACGATTTCACCGCATTTATGACAACGAACGCTTCGCCTTCGCAAGCGGGGAGGAACGGCCATGTATCGTTTTGCCCCGCATTTGTCACACTTGAATTGAAATCTCTGGTTGATTACGCGAAATGTTTTTGTCCTCCCCATGGCACCCCCTCTGCTGTTGAATCGTCGTTATCAACATATATTTCCTACATTCAGTGATTCACTGATTGACAAAATAAAGAGTTACAATGCACCTTGCAAGAAGGTATTGGTGACGGGATAAAAAAAGCCTCCGATCGCGCTGGACCGGAGGCTTGTCGGTTGCAAATGGGGCTTATATTTGATCAGGCTTCTATCTCGTGTTCGACCCCGATAGCTATCTTATAGAGGATGGTAAGGACAAAAAATCCCATCGCCCAGATGCCAAGAGCGATAAAAATCTCATTGGCCGTTGGATAATATTCGGTAATCTCGTTGAGCGGGTTGGGGACAAAACCACCAAGAACAAACCCGATCCCCTTATCCAGCCAGAGGGAAATAAACAGGGCCGTACAGCCGGCACCAAGCCAGAAATCACTCTGTCTGCGGGTATAGGGAATAGAGAGCAATGCCACCCCGACCACAAACAGGAGAACAAACATCCGCATAAACGGGACCAGATTGTTGTAGACATGGCCGTCATGCTCCAGGCCAAAGAACAGGTACTCAATGGTATGGATATGGCCAGGAATATTTGAATAGTAGGCAACAAAAAACTCCAGGCCGACAAAAAACATGTTGGTCAAGGCGGCATAGAGGATAATGGTGGCCAGCTTGTCCAGGGCCTTTTTGCCGACATCAAAATTGGCGACCCGTTTTAAAATCAGGGCAACAACAACGATCAGGGCCGGGCCGGCGGCAAAGGCCGAGGCCAGAAACCGGGGAGCGACAATGGCGGACAGCCAGAAATGCCTGCCCGGAAGACCACAGTAGAGCATGGCTGTTACCGTATGGATGGAAACGGCAAAGGGAATGGAAAGGTAGACGAAGAAATAAATCCACTTGGGCGGTTTGACCTCCTTGCGCTCGGCCGTCAAAATGACCCAGCCGCAGAGAATATTGAGGAAAAGATAGCCGTTGAGGACAATCATATCATAGAAGAGCATGGATCTCGGCTGGGCATGCAGGATAACATTCAACATCCGCATCGGCTGCCCGAGATCAACGACAATAAAGCTCAGACACATGAGCAATGCTGAAATGGCAAGGAATTCCCCCAAGATGGTTATTCGGCCAAATGCCTTGTAATTATGTACATAATAGGGCAGTACCAGCATGACCCCTCCGGCGGCCACACCAACCAGAAAGGTAAACTGGGAGATATACAGACCCCAGGAGACATCACGGCTCATTCCGGTCAGGCCGAGACCATAATTAAACTGCCTGACATAGCAAAAAGCGGCAATTGCCATAAAGGTGCCGAGAAAGGCCAGCCACATCCAGTAGTATTTATTCCCTTTTAGCGCTTTTTCAAACATGGCGACCTCATACAATATAAAAGACTGATGGATGGGTACCCGCGGAGGGTTTACGCTGAATGGTAAAATTGTCTTTCAGCACCTGTCTGATCTCGGAATCGGGATCATTCAGGTCCCCGAATATCATGGCCTTGGTCGAACCACAGACCTCTACACATTTCGGCTGTTTGCCAAGCCCGACGCGTTCGGCGCAAAAGTTGCACTTCTCGACCACACCACGCATCCGGGTCGGGAAGCGATGATTGATATGGTTCATATCCAGTCCCGCCCTGGGATCGCGCCAGTTAAAACTCCGCGAACCATATGGACAGGCAGCCATGCAGAAACGACAGCCGATACAGCGGTGGTAATCCATGGCCACAATCCCGTCCTTGTTCTTAAATGTCGCCCTGGTCGGGCATGCCTTGACACAGGGAGGTTCATCACAGTGATTACAAAGCACAAGCACGTCGCCAGCGATGGTCAGCTTGTCCTTGTAATAATCACTGTGCTCGGGAAAGGCATTCTCGAACTTTGTCCGCCAGATCCACTTTATCTCATCTTTTTTATTGGGAAAGTGAGGCACGTTGTGTTCCGCATGACAGGCATGAACTATCTTTTCCATGAGTTCCGGCTGTTTTCTCAACTTCCGCAAATCGACAACCATGCCCAGACGCCTGCCTGTTGGAGCATTATTATCCTCATGCCCGGATGCTGCCGTATGCGTTTTGGCCCCATGGGCGACAGGATGCTCCCCATGACCGGCCCGTGCCTGGGCGGGACTTGTTCCCGTAACCAACCGTTCAACAACAGCCGGTCCGCCAAGTCCGGCCAGGGTTGTTGCCCCGGCGATTTTGAGGAAATCTCTTCTTTTTTTATCCATCTGTATATATCCTCCTTCGCGGCTCACTCAACAGGGGCGACGTGACAATCCCAGCAATAGGGTTTGACCGATGCGTAGGTATGGCAACGGTCACAGAATTTCTTTTTACTGGTGTGACACTGCATACAGGTATTCATCAGGCTCTTCTGATACATCGTATCACCGATTTTTACATCAAATGATCTGTCTCCGGTACGAAGCACCTGATCACGCCACCTGTTTAACAACTGCATATGTTCAGCCCGCATATCCGCATCGGGCAACACGCATTGCTTATAGTTTTTCGGCAGTTCCGGCTGCGGCACGGTCCCGGCATTGCCCCGGTTGTACCAGATGGGAAATGTGATAAACAGGACAAAAATAATCAGTCCCGGAATGATTTTACCACCATCATACATTGTCTTTCCTCCACTGCTGGCAGGGAATTAAAAAACCATGGTCCGAAGACCTTCGGTAAGGTCCGCTCTCTTTTCACCTTCAATCACAAGGGCATTGCCGACCAGCTCGCTAACCCCGCAGACCTCGACATCGGGATTCCAGTATTGCATAAGTGTCGTCAGGGTCGCCCGGTCAATGGCGCAGACACAGGCCAAGGTGTTGACCGCATGTTTATCGGCAACATAACGAACGGCATTGGCGCGCGGCAGACCGGAACGCATTCTCAACTCCATGATTTCATCGGTGTTAAGCGCAGTTCCCGACCCACAGCAAAAGGTCTGCTCGCGGATGGTATTTGCCGGCATCTCCACCCAGTTATCAACGACATGGTCAAGGATATAGCGTGGTTCTTCAAGCAGCCCCATGGCCCTGGCCGGGTTACAGGAATCATGAAAGGTTGCCTTGACATGGCTGTTCCTTGACTTGTCAAGTTTAATCTTGTTGTGGTAAATCAAATCAGCCGTGAACTCGGAGATATGCACCATTTTCGTCGATCTGGCATTCTCGAAGACCGTGCCTGTTATCGGTGACTTGGGCACTTCAAGAAAATCGGCCGGTCCGTTCATGGTATCCATGTACTGATGCACCACCCGCCACATGTGCCCGCATTCACCGCCGAGAATCCACTTGACCCCCAGTCTTTTCGCTTCGGCATACATCTTGCCGTTAAGCTTCTTCATCATTTCGTTGGAGGTGAAAAGACCGAAGTTCCCCCCCTCGGAGGCGTAGGTCGACCATGTATAATCAAGACCGATGGCCTCGAACAGGAGGAGATAGCCCATACAGGTAAACAGGCCCGGTTCGGCAAAGACATCGGCGGAAGGGGTGATGAACAGGACTTCGGCCCCTTTCCGGTTAAAACTTGGTTCGATGTGAATTCCGGTCAGGTTTTCTATATCCTCGCAGAGAAAGTCGATGTTTCCCTTAAAGGCCTGGGGGGTCAATCCCATATGGTTTCCTGTTCTGTTGGAATTGGCGACCGGCTCCAGGGCCCAGTTGATACCGCAGCCCACCAGGTGCAGCAGCTCGCGCAGCATCATGGTGATCTCGGCTGTGTCGATACCATAGGGACAGAACACCGAACAGCGTCGACACTCGGTACACTGATAGGCGTACATGAACCACTCTTTGAGGACGCCGACTGTCATTTCCCTTGCGCCGGCCATCCTGCCCAGGATCTTGCCCGCTTTGGTAAACTCCTGCCGATACACGGAACGGAGCAGCTCCGCCCTGAGGACCGGCATATTTTTCGGATCACCGGTACCAAGGAAAAAATGACACTTGTCAGCGCAGGCGCCGCAACGGACACAGCAATCCATAAAGATTTTCAGAGAACGGAATTTCCCCAGCCGTTCGGCAAGGCCGTTGATGATAATCTCCTTCCAGTTCTCCGGCAGCTTCCAGTCATCGTCTTCAGGGTTCCACTCACGGGCGTTGGGAAAGCTGACCCCCTCCAGACTGTCAAGATACTCCAGGATATTGGGCTTGGTTGGATAGGCGTAGTTACCTGGTTTAAAGACAACCGGTATATCCATCCAGTCACGGGTCGGTATGGAACCGGTCATCAGGGAAGGCCCTTCAACCACGCTTCGCGCTAACTTGTCTACCTTTACAACAGCCATTGCTTGTTCCTTATCCTCTTGGTGGTATGCACTCGATTAGTTATCAATCATCCCCGGGACGTCCGGAATGGAAGGCCCGAATCACTCTTCCGCTGCCGCGCTTTCCTCAGCCGTCAACGGTTTTTCCACCGGAATCCCCTGCTCGACCATATCCTTTCTGAACTCATCTTCATAGGCGGCATAGGAATGTGGCTTGATGTCCGGGTTCCAGGGATTTATATGCCTGCGCATTCTGGTGTCATTGGCCATGTTTCTGGTGGGGCTGAGGAAAACACCCCCCATATGCATCAGTTTGGAAAACGGAAAATAGACAAGAAGCGCGGAGACAAGAAACACATGAATATAAAAAATGGACCCGATATCAGCGCTGATAGTGGGATGAAACGTCACCCATCCCACGGCCAGACGCTTGATGGCGATGATATCAATACCGGAACGCAGGAAAAAGCGCATCAAAATGCCGGTCAGGACAATGGCGATAATCAGATAGAGGGGAAAATAATCATTGGGCTGGGAAATATAGCGGACATGCCGGTTGAAAAAACGGCGCCCGAGCAGCAGGAAGAGCCCAAGCAGAATGGTCACTTCCGTCAGATACATGGTCGGAGCGCCTATCTGCAGAATACCATCAAAGAATTCAATCCCTGCGATAACACCCGGCACCGGGTCCAGAAACAGCCGCATATGGCGCAGGACAATGATCAGAAAGCTGTAATGAAAGAGAATACCAAAAAGCCATAACCACTTGCTGGACTCATAGGTCAGCTTGGGGCCCTTATAGATCATTGCCTTGGTATTGCGCCAGAGTGAACGAAAAAGCACCACTTCAAGGAACATACGGGCCATGACCTGGGGGGTGGTCAGGGGCGCCTCGAGTTTGTCATACTTGATCCAGGGCAGAGAAAAGCCCTGGCCGCAGGTTGTCGGGATTTTGAACGGCACCGGCGATCTTGCCCAGACAATCACCCGATAACAGAATCCGCCCAGAAAAAAGACCATGGCCAGATACGGGACGGCAATCCCGAAGATATACTGCATACCCGGAATGCTTGCCCCAATCCATGAAAACAACACCAGGGCAACGACCGCCGCCAACGGGAAGGTGTACTTCATTGATCACTCCCTCGCTTTAAATGAAAACGATTACATTATGCATTATGATTCAACCCGCAACCAGGTCTGCCGTCAGCTGGTTTCAACCCCGGCACAACCGGTCTTTTTATTGCCTGCCAGTGCAGAGGCGCAGGCGGAGTCGGTCAGAATATAGCGACCGCTTTTTATCTCATGAACCCGGTTCTTATATAACAGTTCCCGGCATTCCGTATAGAGATCAAAGGCCAGCAGGGCCAGCCTGTCGACATCGCAGTCGAAATTATCCAACTCTTCAGCAGGCGGCCTCTTGTTTCTTCCGCTCCCCAGTACCTGCCTGATCACCCACTTCAGTTCCAGAATCGGCGCAACTGCCTGTGAAGGTGAGAATTCCTGCACCGCGCGAATACGAATGACCTGGTCCAGCGGTGCCAGCATCTCCTTTGGATCCGCCCCCGCCAACATCAGATCAAAGAGCCGGGTCAGGCCTTCACGAATATTGACGCCAACCGGATTGGCAAACCTGTCGCCCGAGCTTTTGAAAAAACCGGAGGCAATATAACTGTTAAGCGTCCGGTCGACCCAGAGAGACAGAATCTTCTTTTTGTTACTCTGTAATGTCTCTTTCAGGTCGGTCACCACAGTTCAATAATTTTGCTGATTATCTTCAAAGAAAAATGAATGGCGATTCATATCATGTTCAACGGCTGATTTCAAGGGAAAAAATCATTCGTCCCTATCCCTTGCTCGGCGCAGCCCAGAGGCATGGTCCATCAAAAGAAGACCTACACCGACAAAGGGATCATCCTTTACCTGTTCAAGAAGACTTTTTTTCTCTTTTTTCCCGTTAAGATCATCATCCAGGCCCGCTCCCATCAGACCGGCAGCTTTTGCCTCTTCCCTTGCCTTTTTGGCTTCGGCCCGTTCCTTTTCCATACCGGCAAGAAAATCCGCAACCTTTGTTTTCTCCCTCCGCTGCCTTGCCTTTTCAGACAGTTCTTTAATCTCCTGAAATTTTTTATTGGTACCAATCCACCTTTCCGCCAAATTGCGGGCCTTGTCCACAGCAAAGGAAAATCCCGGCCATGGCTCATAGGCAACAGCCTGAACGGTATCCCAGGGCAGTGAATAATCCATGTACTTTTCCCCGGTTTTCAGGTAATCGAGCATACTCGGTGCGACAATATCCGGTTCTACCCCCTTGTACTGGGTCGAACCGCCGGTGATCCGGTAAAATTTCTGAATGGTCACCTTGAGCGCGCCAAGATCATCATATTTTTTCAAATGAAATAAAGGCAGATTGCGATTTAAATCAATAAGCGCCTGAACCGTACCCTTGCCATGGGTATGTTCACCGCCAATTATGATTGCCCGGCCGTAGTCCTGGAGTGCCGCGGCAAGGATTTCCGATGCCGAAGCGGAAAACTGATTGACCAGAACAACAAGGGGACCGTCATAGACAACATTTGGATCCCGATCTTCCAGGATACGGATCATCCCCCGGGAATTTTTCACCTGGACGACCGGCCCGCCGGGAAGAAATAAACCGGAAATATCAACCGCATCCGTCAGGGCTCCGCCCCCATCATTACGCAGATCCAGGATCAACCCGCTGATACCCTTCTTCTTCATCCCGACCAGGGCATGCCGGGTATCATCGGTCACGTTTCTGCCGGGCCCGGCATCTCTTGGCGCATTAAAATCCCTGTAAAAACTTGGAATCCTGATATAGCCGACCTTTTCCCCCCCATGGCCGGTAACAACTGTTGATTTTACATAGGTTTCCTCGATCTTTACCACATCCCGGACGATGGGGATAACCTGCTTGACCCCATCGGGTTTGCGTACGGTCAGAATGACCTCGGTTCCCTTGGGGCCGCGAATATAGCTGACCGCCTCCCGGATCCGCATATCATTGATATCAACGGGCTTACCTCCCTTTTCCGCCACGGACAGGATGATATCTTCTGCCTGCAGCTGCCCCTGCCGTTCGGCGGCGCTTCCGGGAATGATACGCACCACCTTGATATGACCGTCATCTTCCCTGAGCAGGGCGCCGATACCCTCGAGTGATCCGGACATATGGATATCAAAGTCCTCTTTGGAGGTCGGCGGCAGATAATTGGTATGCGGATCAAAGGCCCGGGCCACGGCGTCAAAGTAGCGGTTATAATGCTCCTGGCGGGTTTCCTTGAGTAACCTGTCAAAATAGTGAAGATTGCGTTCACGCACTGTTGCAAGTGCGGTTTTCCAGACCGGACTGTCGGTGATGGAGATATTTTTCTTTTCTTTCCCCCCCGGGGTGTTCTTCTTTTTCTTTTCCTTGTCGATATCATTGAGATATTCGTCAAGGACCTGAAATTTCAAAACCCGGCGCCACCTGTCTGCAAGTTCTTTTTTACTCGTGGTCCAACTGATTTTTTTGGGATCCGATTCAAGATACTCTTTGCGTTCCGGATCAAAGCCCTTTTCCATAATCGGACCAAGCATGGCCTTTACCTGACGGATCCGGTCGTTTAAAATCTGCATACCGGCATCTGGCAAAACCATCCTGCCCCGCAGCAGTTCATCATCTATATGGTCGGCAAAGGCCTCCAGTTCATCCACGTCCGATTGTAACAGAAAACGTTTACGGGGATCGAGCTGACGCAGGTAGAGGGTAAAGGCCCTTTCCGAAAGCGCATCATCAAAGGGAATATGGCTGAAATGCTGGGCCGGCAACTGATGGCTCAACATGTAGGCGATAAGCCGATTGCGGGCGGGATCAAACTTGATCGGCTTCACATTTGCCCATGCCATTGTCGATGACAGGGTCATAAGTATCAGCCAGCCTGTAAAATGACGCATGATGCGCATGGTGGACTCCGGGTAAAAGAGACGGGGGATGTAGACTGATCAGGGCCTGTTACAAGGGACTCACCAGCTTGCCGGCTTCACTCATGGCAGTCATAATCTCATGCATGTTGGAGATATGCCCGACCCTGATTTTGGATTTCAACTGAAAAAAATCGAGACAGGTGCCGCAGGCGAGGATCTCAACCCCTTTTTTCTGCAGGGCGGCCAGGGCCTCCAATGCCCCTGATTTCTCGGCAACCAGCTTGACCCCTGAATTATAAAAGATGATTTTGGACGGCAGGGGATCGACCTGTTCAATGGTCTGGATATATGTCTGCAACAGGGCCCATCCCAGCTCATCACTGCCGCGGCCCATTGAATTTGAAGAGATCACATATACCAGCCCACCTGCAGCCGGTACTGTACAACCATAATCAGCCGGCTGAAAATCTTGGTCAACCACGCTGTTTCCTGCCTGAATCGTTATCTGAAAACACTCGTTTCCAGAGGGGTCAACCAGGACTTCACAACCGCGGCTGCGGGCAAAACGGGTTACATTGTCCCGCGATGCTTCATTATCAACAATAACCCGCAGATAGCCGGCGCCCTGTTCAAGGGCATCTTTTGTTTTAATAACCGGTTGCGGGCAGGTAAGACCTGTGCAGTCAATTGTTTGTATTTTTTTGTCTTTGCTCATAATTTTTTCCATTTCCAAAAAGAAATGATCCCGTTCCTATGATCTGGTTACAGATCAATCTTCATTCCTTCACGGGCAAAAAATATCGTGGTATCGTCCGGGCTTCCATCGGCGCAGTAGAGAGTCGTCAACTCGTCCAGATGCGTATC
>JALVAI010000095.1 GCA_027011235.1 Desulfobulbaceae bacterium | reverse complement strand
AGCTGTGATCTGTCCGGACGAAATCCCTGCCGGATTTGTCGGTGCTGCAGCAGGGGCAGAAGCGCATCATTGGCCTGGTTGTACGGTTCAAGTTCCTGGTCGGCAAAGTATTGGAGAGGGGTCTGGGTGGGCGTTTCTTCAAAACCTCGGCAATGCGGCTCCCTGACCAGGACAAAGAGTTCCTCTGTCTCACCGTTTTTCCGGCGCCGCATTCCGCGGCCGACCGGATAGCTGCGGCAGGCGGACGGCCGGTCCTGGTAGATCGAACATCCTTTTTTTTCGACAAAAACGCATGATTCTCTGCCATCATCAACCATGGTCAGGTAGCAGGTAGGGAAAATTTGTCCTTCCTCCCAGGCAATGATAACGTATTTCTCGAGAAAAACACCGGAGTGCAGCTTGAGACTGTTCTTTAACCGGAGGACATCATACGGTGTCAGGGCCAGATCAAGCTGTCGGCAGCATTTGGTAAAACAGGGCACACCGGGATGGCAGGAAAAGGAAAACGGTTCATCCGCTGCGACAGGATGGAAGAATTCCGGTAGCTGTTCACTCATGGTTTCAACCTTTTTTCTTCTTGATCGTCAGCAGGGGGCTGGCGATAAAGACCGAGGAGTAGGTACCGATGATGATACCGATCAACAGGGCAAAGGAAAAGGTATGGATCGCCGAGCCGCCGAAGAAAAACAGGGCGACGAGGACCAGGGCCGTTGTCAGGGAGGTGACAATGGAGCGGCCAAGAACCTGATTGATACTGGTGTTGATGATGGTGAACAGGTCGGTATCAGGGTTCTTCAGTCTGTTTTCCCGGATGCGGTCAAATACGACCACCGAGTCGTTGAGGGAATACCCGGCCAGAGTCAGCAGTGCGGTTACCAGCAGAAGGGTGATCTCCATGTTCAAAAGCCAGCAGATACCAAGGACCGCCAGCACATCATGGAAGGTTGCCGCCGCCGCGGCCAGGCCGAAACTGATATCAAAACGGATGGCCAGGTAAATGAGAACCCCGATCAGTGAGATGGCAATGGCCTGAATGGCCTTGTTCCTGAGGGCGGCAGAAACCGAGGAACCGATTTCAGACTGGCTTTCCAGGGTAAAGCCCTTGTCAGCCTCGTTTTTGGTCAGTACCCCTGTAATGGCATCGGAGAGGTTACCGACCGTTTCTTCCGATTTTTTAATTTTAACAATGAGCCGGTTTTCGCCCGTGACCTGTTGCAGGTCAATGTTGGGAAATCCATTGTGTTTAAAGTCGGCCCGTACTTTATCAAGTTGAAAGGGC
Source organism: Desulfobulbaceae bacterium (assembly GCA_027011235.1). GTDB lineage: Bacteria > Desulfobacterota > Desulfobulbia > Desulfobulbales > Desulfobulbaceae > DRLX01. The sequence continues at coordinate 2,173 of JALVAI010000095.1, read as the reverse complement.
TTTTCCGCCTTGTACTGGAGAAGGGCGCCGCCGGAGAAATCAACCCCGAGGTTGGCATCGCCGCGCAGGATTTCCGCAAAGGAGAACAGGCCCATGAGAACGAGGATTGCCGACACGGTAAAGGCGATGTTGCGCACCTTCATAAAATCGAAATTCGGCTTTTTCACAAAGCGCATGAATTTGATTTCTTTCAGCATTCTGGCGCTGTACAGGATGTCGTAGACCAGGCGGCTGCAGAAGAGGACGGCAAAGAGGTTGAAAATGATACCAAGGGACAGGGTGATGGCAAAACCCTTGATCGGGCCGGTCCCAAAGAGAAACAGGGCCATGGCGGTGATCAGGGTGGTGACCTGGGAGTCGACAATGGACCAGAACGCCTTGTTGTAGCCGGCGTCAATACCGGATTTGACCGATTTCCCCAGTTCAAACTCCTCCCGCATTCGTTCAAAGACCAGAACATTGGCGTCAACGGCCATGCCGATAGAGAGAATAATACCGGCGATACCGGGCAGGGTAAGGGTGGCGTTCAGCATGGCCAGGCCGGCAAAGAGAAAGAAGATATTCAGGACCAGGGAAAGGTCGGCAATGATTCCGGAAAGACGGTAATAGATGACCATGAAGACAAGGACCATCAGGGCGCCGAACAGGCCGGATGTAAGCCCTTTTTTGATGGAATCCTGGCCGAGACTGGCGCCGACCGTCAGGTTCTGGATGATTTCAACCGGCGCGGGCAAGGCACCAACCCGGAGAACAATGGCCAGATCCGTGGCCTCCTCATGGGTAAAGCTGCCTGAAATCTGGGCCTTGCCGCCAAGGATTTTTTCCCGGATCACCGGCGCCGAACGGACAACATCATCAAGGACGATGGCCAGCCGTTTATCGACATTTTTGGCAGTAATGGCGCCGAAAATCTTTCCGCCCCGGCCCGTCAGGTCAAGGCTGACATAGGGTTCGTTGAAACTGCCGCCGATACGGACCTGGGCATTTTTCACCATTTCCCCGGTCATCAACACCTGGCTTTTCAGTAAAATGGGAACCCGGCGCTCCTTTTTTGTTTTATCGTCAACGATCTTCTGAAAATAGACCTCGGTCCCCTTGGGCAGACGGTTTTGCAGGGCAAGGTTGAGCTTTTTCCGGCTCTCACCCGGTTTCCATTGGCCGGCCTTGATGGCCTGGTCAATAAGCTTCTGCAGGTCGATGCCGGTATCATCGGCAACCAGTTTGAATTCAAGCTGGGCCGTCTGGCCGATCAGCCCCATGGCCCGCTTGGGATCCTTGACGCCCGGAAGCTGGACAACAATTTCATTTTCGCCCTGACGGATAATGACCGGCTCGGCAACACCAAACTGGTCAATACGGTTCCTGATAATTTCAAGGGACTGATTGACGGCATTCTTCTTGATGAAGTCGATTTCGTCCTTGGTCAGTTTCAGCGTGATCTTGGGAAAGGAACCTGCCTGGGCGTCAACGGTGATGTCAAGGTTGGGAAAATCATCCTTGATAATCTGATTGACGGTATCAACCGCCCCGGTGTTGGGCAGGGTAAAGATAACCTGGTGCGGGTCCGGCGATTCCATGCGAACGGCATGGATATTTTTCTCGGCCAGCCCTTCCTTGAGATCGGATGCGGCCAGGTCCAGGGAGTTTTCCACGGCCTTGTCCAGGTCCACCCTGAGAACAAGGTGCATACCGCCCTGGAGGTCAAGGCCGAGCTTCAGGCCGCCTGGCGCCAGATATTTCTTCCACCAGCCGGGAGCGCCGGGATAGAAAGAGGGCACCAGCACCATGAGCGCGAACAGAATAAGGGTAAAGAGCAGGCCAAGTTTTACTTTAAGAGAGGTATTCATGAACAACTATCCATTTTGTAAGGGGATACAACCACAAGCGTAATTTTTTTAAAAATGAAGATTATACGATGCCGGAGCACATCCTGCAATGGGGAAAACTCAAGCTGGAGGATATTTTTTAGCTGCCGGACCAATACCGGCATGACCGGTCAGAATGAATCAGCGGCAAATGGCAGCAGCCATGCAGGCGGCCCCGAACCCGTTATCGATATTGACCACAGCCAGTCCGGGCGCGCAACTGTTGAGCATGCCGAGCAGGGCGGCAAATCCGCCGGCGCCGGTGATAGGGGTGCCCACAAGTATCGGCTACGGAACAGGCGCCGGCG
>JALVAI010000094.1 GCA_027011235.1 Desulfobulbaceae bacterium | reverse complement strand
AAGCGGTTACTTGACCGGACAGACTTTGCATGTTAATGGCGGTATGTATATGGGGAATTAGATGTTACAGGCAAATTCCCGAACGAAACCAGCGGTACCTGGACATGGTTTTGTCCATGTTGGATACCGGTTGGTGGGTCTATCCGCCCCAAAATTAAAAAAAACATAGAGGAGATAACCGATGGCAGTTGATGATAAAATGACGGAAATAATTGTCGAGCAGCTCAGTGTTGATAAGGAAAAAGTTGTTCCCGGTGCATCATTTGTCGATGATCTTGGCGCCGATTCTCTTGATCTGGTTGAGCTGATCATGGCGATGGAAGAGGAATTTGATGTGGAAATTCCTGATGAAGATGCCGAAAAAATTGCCACCGTCCAGGATGCCATTGATTATATAGATAAAATTAAGGGATAAACCGACATGGCTGGTCCAGTTTTATCGTCCCAGCCACAATAAGTGATGAGAATAGTCTGAAACGGCATCATTTGCGGGCTATTTTCGGATAAACCAGCATGGCTGGATCATAATTTACCGACCCAGCCACAACAAATGTGAAAATAGACCGAAGGAACACAGCTACGCGGCTATTTTCGGATAAACCAGCATGGCTGGGCCAGATCGGCCGGCCACAACGAACAATGAAAATTTCCGACTCCGGCATGGGTAGCCATGTCCTCCGTGGGTGATTTTTGGATAAATAAGGCAGATATTGTGAAACGAAGGGTAGTCGTTACCGGGGTAGGCCTGGTGACCCCACTCGGTACAGGAACGGAAAAGACCTGGCAGGCATTGGTACAGGGAAAGAGCGGTGTAGCCGCCATTACCCGGTTTGACGCCTCTGACCAGGCCGCTCGGATAGCAGCCGAGGTCAAGGATTTTACCCCGGAACGCTGGTTTGAGAAAAAGCAGCTGAAAAATCTTGACCTTTTTGTGCAATATGCTGTTGCCGCCGCTGATATGGCCTGGAAGGAAAGTGGATTTGTCATCACAGATGCCAATGCGGACAGGGTGGGAGTTATAACCGGCTGCGGCATGGGCGGACTGCCCACTATTGAAGAGTACCATGACGTTTACCGGGCAAAAGGGCCTCGTCGAATCACTCCTTTTTTTATTCCCCGGGTCATACCAAACATGCCTTCGGGCCATATTTCCATGCATGTAGGTGCCAAGGGACCGAATCTCTCTCTGTCCACGGCATGTGCGGCCGGTACCCACGCCGTAGGTGAGGCCTTTCGTCACATAGCCTATGGCGATTGTGATGTCGCTGTCACTGGAGGGGCGGAATCGGTGATCTGCCCTCTCGCCGTTGGTGGGTTCTCTTCAATGAAGGCGCTTTCCACCCGTAATGATGAACCGGAAAAGGCGTCCCGCCCCTTTGATCGTGACCGTGACGGCTTTATCATTGCCGAAGGCGCGGGTATGCTGGTCCTTGAAGAGATGGAATCAGCGAGAAAGCGCGGAGCGGTCATTTATGCAGAAATCACAGGCTTTGGGCAGACAAGTGATGCCTATCATATTGCCGCTCCCCCGGAAAACGGTGAAGGAGGTGCCCGTTGCATGACCATGGCATTGAGAGATGCCGGTTTGCAACCCGGAGATGTTGATTATATCAATGCCCACGGTACTTCAACGCCTCTTAATGATCGTTGTGAAACCGTTGCCATTAAAACCGTTTTTGGTGACCATGCTGGGAAACTCGAAATCAGCTCGACAAAATCCATGACCGGGCACATGCTTGGTGGGGCAGGGGGGATTGAGTCTGTTTTTACTGCTTTGACTCTTTATCACGGCATTATTCCTCCGACGATCAATCTTGACGAGCCTGACCCTGCCTGCGATTTGGACTATGTTCCCAATAACGCCAGGGAAAGCAAACCAGCTGTCGCCATGTCCAACTCCTTTGGTTTTGGTGGAACAAACGGTGTTATTATCATGAAACGTTTTGACTGAAAATTGGATTACGCATGTTTTCTGCATAATTTGTTGATTTTCATCATTCGTTGTCGCTGGGTCGGTAAATTATGATCCAACGATTCTGGTTTACCTGTAACAGTTAACTGGGGAGAGTATCAGTTGTGAACATTGCTCTTGGAAGTGACCACGGTGGCTTTGAAATGAAAGAAGAGATTTCCTCTCTGCTGGCCGGTCTGGAACACGGGGTTGCCGATGTTGGCTGTTTTTCCAAGGATTCCGTAGACTATCCTGAAATTGCCAGACAGGTATGCGAACATGTCCGGCAAGGTAGCTCGCAATTCGGAATTCTTATCTGTGGCACCGGCATTGGTATGTCCATAGCCGCCAACCGGTATCGGGACATCAGGGCCACCCTCTGTCATGATGCCTATACCGCCAGGATGAGCCGGGAACATAATAATGCCAACGTGCTCTGTCTTGGAGGACGGGTTTTGGGCATAGAGGTAGCACTTGATATTGTTCGGGTCTGGTTGGACACCGCATTCGCCGGTGGACGGCACCAACGGCGACTTGATATGATGAGCTGATATTGTTGACATTAAATTCAAAAACCGGCAGATCTGTTTCAGGCTGCCGGTTTTTTCATTTTTCTGTGACTCAGAGATCGGGTGAAAAGGCAATTTTGCAAGGTGCCTCAAATTGCATGGGAACCATCCATCGTATAGATAGTACTGGTGGTGAAATACACTCTCACATCTGATCTGAAATAAACAATATCGGGCCGGTTACTATATTTTTTCTTTACAGGCATAATCATGGCCACACTGCAACAGACTGATCCTGCTGTATTTCAATATATACAATACGAACTCGAACGCCAGAGCAATCAACTGGAGCTGATCGCTTCGGAAAATATTGTTTCCCAAGCCGTTCTTGAAGCTCAGGGCTCGATATTCACCAATAAATATGCCGAGGGCTACCCGAACCGCAGATATTATGGCGGTTGTGATTATGCCGACGAGGTCGAATCACTTGCCGTTATCCGGGCCAAAAATATTTTTGGGGCCGAATATGCCAATGTTCAGCCCCATTCCGGCAGCCAGGCAAATATGGCCGTATATTTCGCCACCTTGAAACCCGGTGACAAGGTGCTGGGCATGGATCTTGCCCATGGCGGTCATCTAACCCATGGCGCCAGTGTCAGTTTTTCCGGCAAGCTGTTCAATTTTATCTCCTATGGGGTTGAACGTGACACCGAGACCATCAACATGGAAGAAGTGGAACGAATAGCGTTTGAGAATCGTCCCAAAATGATAGTGGCCGGTGCAAGCGCTTATCCCCGGGTTATAGATTTTGCCGGTTTTCGTTCCATAGCTGATCAGATAGGGGCGCTGTTCATGGTGGATATGGCGCATATTGCCGGCCTGGTAGCTGCCGGGGTTCATCCTTCTCCAGTGCCGTATGCGGATTTTGTCACAACAACAACCCATAAAACCCTGCGCGGTCCGCGTGGTGGTCTTATTCTGGCCAAGGAAAAACATGCCAGGGCCCTTGATTCCAATATTTTTCCCGGCATTCAGGGTGGACCGTTGGTGCATGTTATTGCCGCCAAGGCGGTCGCCTTTAAGGAGGCCATGACCGATGAATTTGTCGATTACCAGAAACAGGTGATTGCCAATGCCGATGTCCTTGCCAGGGAACTGCACCGACGGGGTTTTCGCATAGTTTCCGGTGGCACCGATAATCATCTGTTGCTCCTTGATCTGAACAGCAAGGACATTACCGGTAAGGAAGCGGAAAACCTTCTTGAAGACGCCGGGTTGACCGTTAACAAAAATGCTATTCCCTTTGATACCCGCTCACGCTTTGTTACCGGAGGCATTCGCCTGGGCACGCCGGCCGTAACGACCCGTGGTCTTAAGGAACCGGAGATGGTGATGATTGCCGATTGGATCAACCGGGCCATCAGCAACCGCACCCCTCAAGTGCTTGGGGAAATCCGACAGGAAGTGCGAAAACTGTGTGACCGGTTGCCTATTTATCCTGATCTTCCCCGGTATGATCAGTAGGAGGAAAAATCATGAAGTGCCCCTATTGTGATCATCTTGATAATCGGGTTATTGATTCCCGTTTGAACAAGGATAAAACCATCACCCGTAGAAGACGGGTCTGTGCCAACTGTGAACAACGGTTTACGACCTATGAGCGTATCGAGCTCATGCTGCCCATGCTGGTGAAAAAAGATGGACGCAGGGAACCGTGGAACAGGGGAAAAATCATAGCTGGTCTGGAAAAGGCCTGTGAAAAATTACCGGTCTCCATTGCCGATATCGACGCGTTTGTGGATGAAATAGAACGGAAGCTTCAGGATGCCGGTGGCAAGGAAATTCCAACCAGTACCATTGGTGAATGGGTGATGGAAGCGCTGCCCTCCCTTGACGAGGTTGCCTATGTTCGTTTTGCCTCTGTGTATCGTCAGTTCAAAGACGTCAATGAGTTCATGGAGGAATTAAAGCATTTTATCGGTGACCGGGAAAATTCCTGAATATAACTGGCATCAATTTTCCTGTGGTTCAGGTCTTGGTTGGGTAATTCTGATATTCCGGAACAGTGATTTGGCACGGGCTTATTCACCTGAATGCCACTTTTTTCTTCTGCAGAAATTTCACATATGACGGACCAGGACCAGTATTTCATGCAGGTTGCCTTGGATGAGGCGCAAAAAGGGGTAGGCCGGACCTCTCCCAATCCCTGCGTCGGAGCTGTTGTTGTCAATAACGGCTGTATTGTAGGGCGTGGTTACCATAAAAAAGCAGGAACACCACATGCCGAGATTCATGCCCTGGCCGATGCGGGCACTGCTGCCAAGGGTGCGACCATGTATGTCACTCTGGAGCCCTGTAATCACACCGGCAGGACCCCCCCCTGTAGTCATGCGGTCTATGAGGCCGGAATATCACGAGTGGTTATCGGTTGTAAAGATCCCAATCCCCTTGCCCAGGGCGGAGCGGAGTATTTAGCTGCCCAAGGACTGGTCGTTGAATCCGGTGTTTGCGAACAGAAATGCCGCGCCCTGAATTATCCCTTTTTCAAGCATGTACGGACTGGTTTGCCGTGGGTGGTTATGAAGGCTGGATTGAGTCTTGACGGTAGGATAACATACCAGCAGGGCCAGGGCGGCGCCATTACCGGTAAGGAGAGCAGGGAGTTTGTGCATGGCCTGCGCAACCGGCTGGATGCCATCCTGATCGGCGCCAATACTGCTGTTATTGACAATCCTTCGTTGACGACACGTCTGCAAAACCAGGAAACCCGAGATCCCCTTCGTGTTATTGTTGACAGTGAGCTGCGAACAGATCCGGGGGCAAGGCTTTTCCGCCAGCAGTCCAATGCGGAAACCTGGATTTTCTGTGCATCTTCCTCAAAAAAAACAGCTTTGCGAGAAAAACGAGAGCAGGCGTTGATTGGGGCAGGGGCAAAAATTTTTCCTGTTTCCACCACAGAAAACGGTAAGGTAGAGTTGAAAAAAGTCCTTCAGGTGCTTGGAGCGCATAATATACTTTCTGTACTTGTAGAAGGCGGTGCGGCTATTTTGGGTTCCTTTGTCCGTAATAACCTTATTGATGAAGTATATCTCCTCCTGGCCCCATTTTTTATCGGTGACCAGGGCCAGCCATTACTTACCGGTTATAGCGTGGGCAGTAGGGAACAGGTGAAAAGGCTGCAGGATATTACCGTTACCAGGGTAGGGGAAGACACCCTTATTCATGGTCTCTGGCCATAATATCCTTTAATGAAGGCCAGTGCTGTAAGAACTGGTTCTGGTCGGCAAAAAATATTGATAATGTCAAACTGTCATCTTCAAAGGATGGCGACGGTGTAAGAGTATAGTTCTTTGGTAACTGCAGTTGTCGTTGAAATTGTTTGAATTGTTCACTGGCTATGGTACTTTGCGGGAAGCATTGCCTTTCCAGCCAGGACAAGAGCGCCATTGCCTGTTGCGGTCGATTCTCAGCCGCAAATTGATCGTGGTTCCACTTTTCAAGTATTTCCTGAAAGGAATCCCCTGTTCGCATGACGAGCTCAAAAGCCATATTGACAAGTTTTTTCTGCTTTGTTCCTCCCAGTTTATAATATCGTATCAGCTCAATAATGCTTCTCTGGTCCTGATGCGATAACTTTGCCAGCTGTTTTGCTCTTTTTTCATGGAGATATCCGGCATGGAGTGCCTTTGTTGTTTCCGGGGCAAGAGTGAGATAGCCGGCAAGTTCCTTTAATACATAGGGTTGAGGTTTCCGCTCAAGCAGGGGCAAAAGAAGAAGTTGTTCGCTACTGGACAGTTCTTTTGCGGCCTTGGAGAAAAAAGTTGCCTGTTCAATACAACTGAGTCTGCTGCCGATCAGGGCATGGGTCAGGATGATATGCCATTTCAGTGCCGGCTCTGTTGATAGAGGAAGAATCAGGCAAACAATATCCCCGAATCCATGGGATTGTGCCGCAAGGATGCGTTTGTATCCAGAGAGTATGATATAGCGCGTTTCATTGTTGTCCTGCCCCAGCTGTAAAAGTGGTGGTTGCAGTATACCCATGCGCTGTATGCTTTCATCAAGGTGCTGGTCAGGGAGAGCATCATCTTCAGGACGAAGTCGATAGGTGCTATCTGTGATGTCTATGCTGTTACCGGGAACAGAAATGGTGGGAAGCTGAGAAGTCATGGAAGTTGACAACCGATAGAGAAAAAAATAAAAGGAGACATCCGATGATGCCCCCTTTATGGCTGATGCGTACGGTATTGAGGGTGTTAATGAAAAATTTTTTCTATTGCAAATTTTTCTATGCAACCAGATAAATAATTATTTGTTAATTTTAGCCCGCAGGATACCCGATGGTTTGAATGTAACAACCCGTCGTGCCTCCAGGATAAGTTCATTACCTGTTTGTGGATTTCTTCCCCGGCGTGATTTTTTATCCTTGACGTTAAATTTCCCAAAACCGCTCAAAAGTAGGTCTTCTCCCCCAATGAGGGATTCTTTTGCCAGCGCCAGAAAGGTCTCCACGGATTCGGTGGCCTGGGCCTTTGTCAGTGTTGGATGTTTTTTATAGACCTGTCCAATCAGGTTAGCCTTTGTCAATGTCATGGTGATCCTCCTGTAGGAGTTGAATCATTGCTGTATTTTTTATCATTTTGGCGCATGGACGGAGATTGTTAATCCCTGATCCGGCTTTTGTGTAAAAAGTCTGAATTTGAATAAAGCACCGGCTCATTATGCTTGCACCTATGATACGTATCATATACCTGTATTGTCAACATAAAATTCCAGTAAAGATGGGTGCCCTGTTGCTTATCGAACCAGGAGACATGATTTAATTCCGCAAACCCGATTGGTAGAGCTCTTAAATATTACCGGCCATCTGGAATATTGGTAGATACATCGCAACAACCAGACCGCCAATCATGCCGCCAAGAAAAACCATCATCAGCGGCTCTATCATGGCCGTTAGATTTTCTACAGCCTGGTCGACCTCTTCATCGTAAAAATCAGCAATTTTTTCCAGCATGGTGTCCAGGGCGCCAACCGACTCGCCGACATTGATCATCTGGACAACCATATTGGGAAAAACACCTGTTTCCTCAAGGGGTTCGGCAATTGGTCGGCCTTCGGCAATACTGTCGCCAACACGAAAGACGGCCCGTTCAATGACTTTATTGCCAGAGGTCTTTGCCACAACCTGCAAGGCGTCAAGAATAGGAACGCCACTTTGTAACATGGTACTGAGGGTACGGGTAAATTTTGCTACAGATACCTTACGGATAAGAGGACCGGCAATGGGTGCCCGCAAAAAGAATGCATCAAGTTTTAAACGCCCTTTTTCCGTATTATAAATCTTTTTAAAAATAAAAAAGATAAAAGCGCAGACAAGAGCAATATAGATAAAATTACTTTTAACAAAGTTACTCATGTTGACAACAATTAATGTGGGAACAGGCAGGGTTGAATCCATGCTTGCAAACATTTCGACAAAAACAGGAATAACAAATACGAGAATAACGACCAGAATCAATATAGAAATTGAAAGACAAATTATAGGATAGGTCATGGCCCCTTTTATCTTTTTCTTTAAAGCCATGGACTTTTCTTTGAAAATAGCAAGTCTGGCGAGAATGGTATCCAGAATACCACCAAGCTCTCCGGCCTCTATCATGTTGGAATAGAGATTGTCAAAGATTTTCGGGTGCTTACGCATTGAGTCGGCCAAGGTAGTTCCTGTCTCAACATCTTCCTGAATTTCCTGCAGGACCTTCCGGAAAGTTGAATTGCTCTGCTGCTTGGCGAGGATCTGCAAACATTGGACAAGGGGCAGGCCGGCATCAATCATTGTGGAAAGCTGACGGGTGAAAATAACGACATCTTTTCCTGTTACCTTGGGTTGAAACAGGGAAATGTTTTCAAAAATGTCTTTTGGTTTTTCCTTGATTTTAACATTTTCGATCCGCATGCGGCGCAATTGGGCCCTGGCCGCAGCTTCGTCCACGGCCTCAATTTCGCCTTTCCGTTTTTCACCGTAGCTATTGATTCCCTTCCACACATAGACTTGCATAAATATTCCCCCTGTCTGTTACACTTGACAAGCTCCAAGAAGATAAGTGGTTGACAGACAGCCTTTTTACATTTATATATTCTGAATTTTTCAGTATAGTCAGTTTAACTTCTATTTATTGTATGGAAAAAAAATCTCTGATTCAAGGGAAAATTGATATTTTTACAGGAGGTTGGTTCTATGGAGGCAGCAATGGCGAAGAAAAAGGGCATGGTGTCCTTTCAGCCGGTAGTTGAGCAGTGTGAAGGGTGCGAGCGTGTTGTCAATGATGAAGGTACGGCCCATTGTGCGACCTATATTAACCCGGCGGCCAAATGGCGTTTGGGGATCTGTAATTTTGCCACCCATGCCAAACCTGAAATCAAGGTTGTCAAGGTACGAATCAATCCATTGAAAGCCGCTAAACGGGCCTCCTCCCGCAGGAGCCGATAAGGAAACAGTTTCTTTTTTTCTGTCACCATCGACCGTTATTTTCTCCTGCCGAAGAGGGCTGTTCCTACCCGTACCAGGGTAGCGCCCTCTTCGACAGCGATTGTATAATCCGCTGACATTCCCATGGACAACTCTATCCTGTCCTGATCTGGAAATAACCCCTTATCAGCTAACTCCTCGGAAAGCATTCGTAATTTTTTAAAATACGAACGACTGTCTTCCGGATGGGCGGACCAGGGGGGCAGGGTCATCAGACCGAGTACCCTGCACCCGGTCTCTTCAAGAATTGACCGCAGAAGGGGTTCCGTCTCCTCCGGGAGTACGCCATGTTTTTGTTTTTCCCTGCCGATGTTTACCTGGATCAGGATTTTGATCTCTTTTTGTTGCTGTTTGGCATGTTTGTCGAGCAGACGGGCAATTTTCAAACGGTCAACTGTTTCGATCACATCAAAAAGCTGCACGGCAAGACCGGCCTTGTTGCTCTGTAAATGTCCAATCAAATGCCAACAGAGTTTTTTTTCACATCCACCGATTTTTTCCCGCGCTTCCTGGAGGTAATTTTCTCCAAACAGGAGCTGTCCGCAGGAGGCGACCTGCAGTATTTTTTCCATACTTTGACGTTTGGACACGGCAATTAGACGCACTGAATCACCGGAGCGTCCGCTACGCTCAGCTGCCCGCACAATTTTTTGGTTAATAGTTTCTAATCTGTCACAGAGCATGTGATGACTGTAATTCGTTAAAATGAAAAATTGACTGGGCGTTTGCCGTTGTTGCCGCCGCTACCTCTTGCATGGATATTCCTGCAAGATCAGCAATTTTTTGGGCAGTATAAACAATAAATGCCGGTTCATTTCGTTTCCCCCGGTAGGGGACCGGGGTTAAAAAAGGACCATCGGTTTCTATCAGCATTGCCGTAAGAGGTATGGTGGCAGCCACCTCGTGAAGAGAAGTTGCATTCTTGAAAGTTACAATCCCAGGGATGGAAATGAAAAATCCGAGTTCCATCACCTTTTCAGCAAATGACATATCGCCGGAAAAACAATGCATTATCCCTCCGGCAGGATAGGGGGCATGTTCTTTGAGGAGGCAAAGCGTATCTTCATGCGCCTCCCTGTCGTGGATGATAACCGGAAGGTTCAACTCCACAGCCATTTGTAGCTGCCGGGAAAACACCTGCTGCTGGATTGTTTTCGGAGAATACTTTTTTGCATAATCCAGACCGATTTCACCATATCCTACGACCTTTTTCTGGCTGGCCAGTTCCATAATGGTTTTGAAATCTTCTTCTGTTGCATTTGCGGCATCATGTGGATGGATACCCACGGCTGCATAGACCCGGCTATAACGTTGTGCGAGCAATACCGCCTGTTGAGAGCTTTTCGCGTCTATGCCGATGGTGACAACAGCGTCTACACCCGCATTGGCAGCCCTGTCCAGGACCAAATCCAGATCAGCGCTGTATGCATCCATGTCAAGATGACAGTGGGTATCTGTCAGGTTAATGGTGTTTTTTGTCACAACAGGTCCCTGTTATATTTCTTTTGCCAATCTGAAAACATCAATTCATAAACATTCCTTTCTACCAAATAGGGATGCTCCAGGCAAGGTCTGAAGGCAGGTATCTCCCAATAAGCTGAATGTTTTAGGTGAAAAATATCTTATCATAAATCAAATGTTTCAGACTCCTTGGACAGAATGGTTGTTGACATGGTAGAGCGATTCTTTTACAACTACAAGTTATAAAGTGAAAATAACCGCTTGACTGATTCTTCCTTGCTGTGTAGTCAAGAAGAGCTGAATCTGTTTTTCCTCACACTTTGATGGTCTTTTTGTCCAGTCTACCTGCTTTTTTTGCCCAAAGTTCTGGCAGGAGAACCGAGATTATCCGGCGATAGATTTTTTTTTGATCCTGCTCCCTGGAGTTGCGGATTGACAAGGTTGAATAACGTATAAAGGAGAAAATCAATGAAGAACATCCATGCCTGTCGATTTGTTTTTGTTGTCATGATACTTGCAACCCTGCTGCTTACAAGCGGTTGTGCCAATACAATCGGTAAAACGGAGATTGCTTCTGATGAATCGGCCCTCCCGCCTGTCTCGGGATTTGCCGATGATATTCAGGATATTGTTCTGCCCACGGACATGGAATGGAAACGTGACAAGTCCATGACTATTAAAACCGAGTCCTTCCGCGGTGGTATCTGGTACTATACCGGCAGGGTAGAGGTTGTTTCCCTGAAGGATTTTATGACCGGGGCCATGAGAGATAACAAATGGAAACTTGTCGGTGAAGCGACCTCAAAGGATGTCATGCTTGCCTTTGTTAAACCGAACAAGACCTGTATGATGGTCATTGCCGATGAACCCTTTGGTAAAACTTCCCTGACCCTGTATGTCACCATAGACAAAACTGCGGCCGCAGCCCTGAACCCATTTGGCGAAGCGGTCAGTAAATAGCGATTGTCCCGGTGCCGGTTGAACCATGATTGAAAATCATTTTGTCGTGCCCTCTTCCCTGACCGGCAAACGGATTCTTCTTGGTGTTACCGGCTCCATTGCAGCCTATAAGGTGGCGGGCTGGGTGCGTGAATTAACCACCCGGTCCGCTGAGGTAACGGTTGTCATGACCAAGGCTGCCAAGCGTTTTGTCGGCGCCATGACCTTTGGCGCTCTTTCCGGAAACAGGGTATACGGTGATATGTTCGCCAGGGAGCCGGAAGAGCTCATGGCGCACATCACCC
>JALVAI010000093.1 GCA_027011235.1 Desulfobulbaceae bacterium | reverse complement strand
GATCAGGACTGAGCATAGCATATTTACTCAAAAAATAACCAACATTCATAGAAAAAAGGAGGACATTCCCCTGCCAATCCCGTTGACAAACAAGGAGAGCAAATGTTACCATGCCGTCCGTGCCCGGATGGCGGAACTGGTAGACGCAAGGGACTTAAAATCCCTCGGTCCATGCGACTGTGCGAGTTCGATTCTCGCTCCGGGCACCAATAAATAAAAAGAAAACCGGAAAGTCATCCTGACTTTCCGGTTTTTTTATTTTAAAATTTTTTTCTTATTCCCTTTATGCTCACTGCCCTAAAATCGGGTGAAATATTTGAACATGCTTTATGTATGAATGATCCGGGTGTCCCGGTTTTGTCCTATCTGTATTTGTTGCCAACCTCTCTCTTTTGTCAGATTTTACCACATTCCTGTGGAAACAATACTTCCCCGGCTGATGTTTTTTTCCTCTCACCGCCACAAAGGGTCTGTCGTCTTAGCATGAAAATTTTACAAATGCTGCTACTTCGACAAGTAGCGACAGAAAACGACATTTTTGTCGAATCTTTTGCAAAAATGTCGCCCTGATGCGTCATTTTTCTGGTCAAAACTACAAAACAAACCTATGGTCCTGCATACTCAAGTACGTGCCATATAACGATATTCTCAATAGTTACAAAAACGAGAGCGTGAAAAAATGAAATCAGGCTCAGGATCAAGACGATGCCTTTATTGACCTGGCGCAATTTCTGCATATCGTCTGAATGAGAAAATAGCACTGTTATGTAAAATCAACCAAAACACCTACTCCTGGAATTCAATATGAAAACAAGAACCATCGTCTCCATGACTCTGTTTATTTCTTTTATTCTTCTGGTTGTGACCAGTATTATTCTCTATATTGCTCCCCATGGACGGGTTGCTTACTGGTCGGACTGGCACCTGTGGGGTTTGTCAAAAAATCAGTGGGGAGACCTGCATATCAACCTTGGTTTTCTTTTTCTTTTCACCGGTATTCTGCATATATATTTCAATTGGAGGCCCCTGCTGGCAGCCATGAAGAACAAGGCCAGGCAGGTTGCTGTTTTCACGCCACATTTCAATATTGCCCTGATTTTGACCTTGCTGGTCTGCATCGGCACAGTGCTTAAAGTGCCACCCATGAGTACGGTTATTAACCTAGCAGAAAGCATCAAGGACCAGGCTGCGGAAAAATATGGCGAACCTCCCTATGGCCATGCCGAACTTTCTTCACTCAAGCTTTTTGCCCGCCGCCTGGGACTTGATATGAATATGGCCATGACGCTCCTGAAGCAAAACAATATATCTTTCAGCGGGCCTGATCAGACAATTCTTGACATTGCCAAAGAAAATCACCTCACCCCCAAGCAGGTGTATGAAATCATAAAGCCGGCTCTTCAATCGTCCCGACAAAAAAAAGGGTTGCCCGACATACCACCGCCGGGGTTTGGCCATCGCAGCCTTGCTGATATCTGTACGCAATACCATCTTGATATGCCGAAAATTCTTCAGAGCCTCGCCCTGAAGAAAATCATAGCCTCCCCGAAACAGACCATAAAGGAAATAGCAGCCGCAAATGATACAGACCCCCGTGTCATCTTTACGGCGCTTCATGATATATGCAATCGATAATCAGTTGACGTTGTGAGCAACAGACTCCTTGTTCTTGCTGTATTCTCCATGCTTATGATTTCCGCTCATGTTCATGCGGAAATGATTCAGGGGCAGGTCACCTCCCTTGAACAGAAAGAGGATATGGTTATTCTTCATATTCATCAAAATGATGCCGCGCCTGACGAGGAGCTTACCGTTCAGGCCGCTGCTCCCCTGCCTCCCTGCATCCGGAGGGGGAATGTCATCCGGGCATGGGGAGACTTTTCTCAGGATAAAAAAATATTCACCGCCACCGATATTCGGGGGCCGGGGCCAAGATTCACTGCAGATACCACCGGCGCCCGATCACGACTGCACCATTTTTCCTCCCGCAGGGGATCGGGCGGCAGTCACCATCATCGACCATATAAACGACGCCACAAGCAGCGAAGAAGACACAGGAGGTAATCCCGGTTGTGCAACAGTTCACCTACTTGCCCCATCCTTCCAGGCTGCCTTCCTGGATGGCCAATCTCTTCTTTTTCGGTCTGCTTATTGCCATTGTGCTTGCTGTCTTTTTGTGGCAATTGCATCTGGTTGACAAATCGCTGCAGCACAATGCCCTGGAGCGCTCCCGGCTGGTTACAGGTGTCATAGAGGCAAATCTGCGCAATGCCGAGCTGGCCTCGGACACTATTAACGAGATTATCACAGGTTTTTTGGATGAAAAGGCCCATTTTATCGATTATCTCGATTCCATAGAACCCCTCCATACCAAAGAGCTTGCAGCATTATGCGACCAGACCAACCTTGTGGGCGTCACCCTTGTCCGGCCTTCGGGCAAAGTCATTTCCACGCCCGATAACTGGCTGACAAGCGTTCCGGATTGCAGGGAATCGACCAGTAATGTTCAATACGACAAGAACCACAAAACAAGCTATCTCGTCCATCCTGCCAACCATGCTGCCGGTTACCTTACCTGTGTCATTATTGGAATTGATGCTGCCGGGATCATTGAGCTGCAAAAAAAAACCAGCCTACCTGAACTGTTACAAATACTCAGCTCCCTGCCCGGCATAAATTATATCAGGATTGCCGGGGCAAAAAAACAGGCTCCGGACAACCAGCCCCAGGTCAAACTGATCAGCAAGGATGGGATGGTCACAGCCGAGACCAGAATGCCCATGGCAACCGGTACCCTGGTCGTTGGTCTGGATGCAAAACGATTTATCCGGCGTCGCAACGACCTAAGGCGACAATTTATCTTTTTCGGCTGTCTGTTGACAGGGGTGGGCCTGTTCTTTTCCTGGATTCTGTACCGATATCAGAGACGAGATCTTGCACGCACACGAAATTTTGAACGGATAATGGCCAAAGAACATGAATCGGCCTCTCTGGGACGGGCCACGGCAACCATTGCCCATGAGGTGCGCAACCCGCTTAATGCCATAAACATGGGCTTGCAGCGCCTGCAGATGGAGGCGGACACCCTGAATGCGGAGGAACACGAACTCATCAATGCCATGCTGGAAGCGGTGACAAGAACAGGCACCATAGTTACCGAGCTGCAACGGTTCACCAGGGATCTTCATCCTGACAAACAACCCCTGGAACTTAAGTCCCTTGTCCGGCAACAGATTGCCCTGTACCGCCCTGTCTGCCAAGAACAGGGAATTGAGATTGATGCCGACCTGCAGGATGAGGGATGGATAGAAGGCGACAGGGAACTGCTCTCAGAACTGGTGGAAAATCTGCTCAAAAATGGGGTGGAGGCGCAACCGGACGGCGGCATGATTACCATCCGGCTCCACAGGGACAACGGGCGCATGGTTCTTGTCATCTCCAATCCCGGCTTAAACGTGGCAGCTGAGGATATCCATCGCCTAGGCGA
>JALVAI010000092.1 GCA_027011235.1 Desulfobulbaceae bacterium | reverse complement strand
ATCCCACATTCCCACCCAGTCGAATACCGCTGCCGATGCAGTTGACAATGGTGTTGTTCTCGATGAGGGTATAGGTGAAGTTTTTTATGTTGATGCCGCCGGTTTCCCGTTGGTTGACCCAGGTGCCCATGTTGCCGCACTGGTAGATGGAGTTGTTGCGGATAATGACACCCTTTGCCTGGGCCGGGGTCTTTGCATCCAGGGCAATGGCCGCGCCTGCCGTGTAGCGCATTGTATTGTTTTCTATCACCACATCATCCAGAACCCGGCTGGTCTGGCCGCTGGTCACCTGGACACAGAAATTTGAACTGCCGTCCTTGCCGGGATCGCCTTCAAGAAGATTGTCGCGTATAATGATGTGGTTGCCGTCATACCAGCGGATGCCCGAATTGGCGGCAATGGTGAAGTGGTTATGCTCGGCCAGCATGTTGACAGGGTCGAGAAAATAGAGCGCCGAGTGGCCGATCCTCAGGGTGTTGCAGTATTCAACCATTACCCCGTTACAGTTAAACACAATAAAGGCATCGCTGTTGTTCTCATACACAGCAACATGGGAGATCATGACATTGCTCAAGCGCTCGCTTGTGTTCCTTGGCGCCAGATCAACTGCGGCGTAATTGCCCTGCCCGTCGGGCACAAGGATTTCTCCCTGTGTCGGATGGGTATAGTGTTGATTGTACTTGTTGCCATCTATCTTGAAATTGCGCAGCGTCAGGTTATGCAGGGCGCCTTCTCTATTTCTGATCATGGGGTTTGCCTTCAAATACATTGCGCTTTCGCCCTCACCGACAACTTCGCCCCAATCCGCTTCATCAACCAGCTTGATTGTCGTCCGGTCAATACCATCCCCTTCCAGGATTGTGTTATCGCCTACCAGCTCAATGGGCGCGCTGATAATATAGGTGCCGGGTTTGAGATGCACGGTGCCGCCCGTGGCGGCAATGTCTGCCAGGGCCTGGTTGATTTCAACATCATCATTGGAACCGTCACAGTTGTAATCTCCACTGCCATCAGTGGCCACGGTTTTGGTTGCCGCCAGCACTGTTGCCTGGAAGAGACAGAGCAAGGCCAGTGGCAGGAACCATGTTATTGGGCGAAAATATCTCATTCCTATTTTATTGATTAAGAGTTTTACCGGGCGGTTTCATGCCCTTTTATAAATAGTTTACATGGTGGAAAGCTACGACAGTTATTCATGCAAAATTTGAACCGAATTGCAGGGAATATCATGCCTGATGAGGGCCATGATTTTTCAAGGAATCCTGGTCACTGTTTGTATCGCCTTCACACCAACTCGGCCATGACCGTATTGGCAAGCAGGAGTCCTTGTTTACTCAGGCGCAGGTGGTCATTATCGTGGCGCAGCAACCCCTGCTTGATGAGCCTGTCAAGGGTTGTGCCGTAATAGGCAACCGGATCGATACCGAATCGTCTTCGCAGGCCGGATATCGATACCCCCCTGGTCATGCGCAACCCCATGACCACGGTTTCCCGAAATCGTTCTTCTTTGGTTAAATGTTCCTCATCTTCCCATATCGGCTTGTCTGCGGCTATGTGTTCGGCAAACTGTTCAATATCTTCTATTGCCCTGTACCGGCGGTGGTCAAGACAGGTGACCGCGCCGGGGCCAAGGCCGAAATACGGGCGATTCTGCCAGTAGTTGATATTGTGGCGGCACTGAAAACCGCTGCGGGTATAGTTTGAAATCTCATAACGAGTAAAACCGGCCTGCCTGACCATGGTTTTAGTTGTTTCCAGCATCCCAAGCACCTCTTCTTCTGCGGGCAGGTGCAAAGAGCCGCTCCTTACCTGGTCGGCAAGGGGGGTGTTCTCCTCAACGGTAAGCTCGTAAAGGGAAAGATGTTCCGGCGCCAGGGCAAGGGCCCGTTCAAGGTTGTATCCCCAGTCACCAATTCGTTGTCCCGGCAACCCGTACATCAGATCAAGATTGATATTGGTAAAACCGGCCCGGCGTGCATCCAGCAAGGTCTGCCTGGCATCTGAGGCCGTATGCGGTCGGCCAAGGAGTGCCAGCTCCCTGTCGGTAAATGACTGCACCCCGATGGAGAGCCGGTTGAAACCGGCCCGGCGCAGCATTGCCAGGTCGTTTTTGTCAACCGTGGCCGGATTGGCTTCAATGGAGATTTCAAGTTCTTTGTCAGGTGCAACGGGAAAGGCGTCCAGACATTCACTTAACAGGCGGGCAAGGGTTTCCGCGGGCAGCAGGGTCGGGGTGCCGCCGCCGAAAAAAATGGTTTCCAGCCGGCAGGATTTTTCGTCACAGTTTGCGGCCGTCTGCCGTATCTGCATGGAGACCGCTTTGACATACAATGGCTGCAGATGATTTTTTCCCGCCAGGGAGAAAAAACTGCAATAGGGGCATTTACGCAAACAGAAGGGGATATGCAGGTACAGGGCCGAACAGGGCTTGCAGGATATGGCGGTTCTCTGCCGATGTCCGGCCATGATGTCAGGACGATTGCGCAAGCAGGGTTGTACAGTCATCCTTAAGCGCTGCCATCAGGCCGTGATCGGCAAAACTGTAAGCGGTCTCACCGGCACCGATGATGAGGTGGTCAAGCAGGTTGATCTGCATGAAACTGCAGGCAAGGTACAGGGTCCGGGTGAGGTTTTTGTCCTGTTTTGACGGCGCAAGGCTGCCGGAAGGATGGTTATGGGCGATAACCAGGGCGCTGGCGTTGTGCGCCAGGGCGGATTTGATCAATTCACGCGGATAAACGGTGTTGACGGTGACCGTGCCTTCGGAGATGATCTCGGTATCAATGACGGCATGGGCCGCATCAAGAAAGACGGCCATGAAGACCTCATGTTCCAGGCCGCGCATGGCATGGATAAGGTAGTCGGCAACATCTTTTGAAGAGGAGATATAGGTTTTGCCTTGTATTCGCTGGCGCAGATACCGGCGGGCAGCCCCCTGGATAAATTGCAGGGCAAAGATATTTTTTGGTCCCAGTCCCTTGATTTTTTTCAGGGCCTCGGGACCGGCATCAAGGACCGCGGGCAGGGACTTGAACTCGGCAAGTGCGGCCCGGGCCGGTTCCTTGCAATCGGTGCGCGGGGTGCCGAATGTCAACAGCAACTCGATAACCTCGGCATCGGTCAAGGCCTCGATGCCCCGTTCAAGGAATTTGTCGCGCAGCCGCTGCCGATGGCCGGCCCCCTTCTGCTGCCACTTTTTTTTATCCACAAATTTGCGGTTGACTTGAAAATTGCCTGCAAAGCCTTATCGCTCCAGGCTGTTTTCATCATTGGTTACGGTGGTGACATGACAACCATGCTCCAGCCATGCCGGTTTGCCGGTGCGTTATTGCAGTTCCTCCCGGAAGAGTTTGTTGGCCAGTTGCGGGTTGGCCTTGCCCTTGGTCTTCTGCATCAACTGGCCGACAAAAAAGCCGATTACCTTGGTCTTGCCGTCACGGTACTGCTGGGCCTGGGCCGGATTGGCTTCAATAATCTCCCGGACCAGGCCCAGC
>JALVAI010000091.1 GCA_027011235.1 Desulfobulbaceae bacterium | reverse complement strand
CCACTGTTCAAATGACGTGGGCAGGGACAAGATCGCTGCCGGGGTCGTGGAGTGTGCCTGGAAGGTAATTCAGGACAACAGACTGGAACAGAAATTTGCCACCGCGATCAACGGTTGTGAATCCATAGCAGTTTTTGATGCCTGTAACATTCCCGTCCAACGTTTATAACCTCTTTTTGTCAGCGAGCTGTCCACAGGCAGCTGATATGTCCGCACCTCTGCTTTTTCGAATAAAGGTTGAATATCCCCGGTCGCGAAGAATTTTCTGAAAGGAAAGGATCCTGCTTGCCGGCGGGCTCGTATATGGTGATCCCGGTGCCGGATTCATTGAGAGCAGGTTGATTTTGCAGGGGATATGTGCCAGGAGTCTGGCAAGCCGTTTCGCATCTTCATCACTGTCATTGATGCCCTGCAACAGGGTATACTCAAACATGATCCGCTGCCGTTTCTTATGCGGAAACTGTTTGCAGCCGGCAATAAGTTCAACCAGCGGATAGCGGTCATTAACCGGCATGATTGTCTTGCGCGTCGCATCATCGGCGGCGTGCAGGGAAATGGCCAGGTTTACACTTGTCTCTTTACCCAGGCGGATCATCTGCGGAACCAGACCGCATGTGGAAACTGTGATTCGCCGGCTGGCAAAATCAAGTCCCCGCTGTTCAGTGAGGATGGAAAGGGCGTCCAGTAAATTGTCCATATTGGCAAGCGGCTCTCCCATGCCCATAAACACAATATTGGTCAACCTGCCCTTGCCGGCCTTAAACGCGTAATCACGGACTGCACAGACCTGGTTAACGATTTCAGCCGCTGTCAGATTACGGGTAAAGCCCATGCTTCCTGTCAGGCAGAACTTACATCCCATGGCGCACCCCACCTGGGAAGATACGCAAAGCGTATTTCGTTCTTCTTCCGGAATAAAGACTGATTCAATCATCCGGCCATCTTCCAGGGTAAAGCCGAATTTCACTGTTCCGTCCACGGATTTTTCAATAACCGGGTCCTCAAACCTGGAAATATAGGCGTGTTGCGGCAGAAGGGCGCGAAATTTTTTGGCAAGATCCGTCATCTCGGAAAAATCAGTGACACCGGGACGGTAGATCCAGGCCAGGATCTGTTGCCCGCGAAAAGCCGGCTGACCAAGAGATTCAACAAAGGAGACCAGTTGTTTCCGGGTCAGATTTTTCAGGTCTGTTTTTGACGAATTTGTTGACATGATTGCTAAGAATTAAAACAGTTAAGGCAGCCAGGAGTATTACAAAACACGAAGATACTCGGGTTTCAGGCCGATATCGCCGGACAGGGCCTGATCAATGATGGCCAGAAATTTTTCCCTGTCCCTGGGCAGGCGGCCGTCGAGCTGAAAATAGTTGGAAGAATGGTTGGCCTGGACAAGGGTTCTGAAATTGGACAATCCGGCAATCAGGGTGCGAAGCTCGTAAAAGAGCTGCTGCTTGCCGGGCAGGATGAATTTGCCCCTTTGGGCCTGTTGCCCCAGTTCAGTGTTGTCAAGCAGCATCAGGGTGAGAATGGCAATCTGTGAGGGCTGCATACGGTTGAGTACCCGGGCGGTGTCCCTGGCATGGGCAAGGGATGCTGCCGGCTGCGCACCAGCCAGTCCAAGCAGGCAGGTGACGGAAAGAAAAACGGCAGCTGCCCGGACCCTTCTTGCGGCGGCAATCATTTCTTCGGAGCTTGCCCCCTTGTTGACAGCAGCAAGGACAGGATCATGGCCGCTTTCAAGGCCCATGTACAACCGTCCAAGACCAAGTTTTTTTAACTCGGCAAGCTGGTCAATAGAACGGTTCAGGATGTCCTGGCAGCCCGCGTACATGGAAATCCGACGCACCCATGGCAGTTTTTGCCTGATCTTGCTGAACAGATCAACCAGAAAGCGGTGGGGCAGGGTAAGGACATTGCCGTCGGCAAGAAAAACTGTTGTTTGCCGGCGGCAATACTGGCCGGCAAAATCAAGGTCCCGGTCAATTTCATCCTTGCTCCGGAGACGGAAAATTTTATCTTTATAAGCGCCGCAAAAGGTGCAGCGGTTATGGGAACAGCCGATGCTCACCTGGAGAATAATCGAGTTTGCCTCGCTGGGCGGCCGTATGACCGTTCCCTCATACTGCATGCGGTATCCGTGTTGCCGTTAATTGTCGTCCGGAAAAAATCAACCGTTCTTTTTGGCAAAATCAGCCATGAAATCAACCAGTTTGGCAACTCCTTCCTCAGGGAAGGCATTATAGATTGATGCCCTGCAACCACCTATGGAGCGGTGTCCTTTCAGGCCACTGAATCCGGCTTCTGCTGCCTCGGCAATAAACCTGGCCTCCAGTTCCGGGGTGGGCAGATTGAAGGAGACGTTCATCAGAGAACGGGAGTCTTTTTCAGCGTGGCCCCGGTAAAAATCCGTTGCATCGATGGCCTCATACAGCATTCCGGCCTTGCGGCGGTTCTTTTCGGCCATGGCCTCAACACCTCCCTGTTCCTCCAGCCAGCGCATAACCAGGCCCACACAGTAGATGGCAAAGCAGGGTGGGGTATTGAACATGGACCCCTTGTCGGCATGGGTTTTATAACGGAGCATGGTGGGAACAGAGTCCGGGGTTTTGTCCAGCAGGTCTTCACGGACAATAACAATGGTTACCCCGGCCGGCCCCATGTTTTTCTGGGCTCCGGCAAAGATGATACCGAATTTGTCAATGTCCACGGGGCGTGAGAGGATATCCGATGACATATCGGCAACCAGCATGGTATCGGTTTTTGGCATCTGGGCAAATTGTGTGCCGTATATGGTATTATTACTGACAAAGTAGAGGTATTCACTGTCAGGATCAACCGTATATTCATCATCACGGGGAACCCGGTTGAACGTGGTGTCTTCGCTGGAATAGGCCACCGTGATGTCTCCGAAAAGACGGGCCTCTTTAATGGCCTTTTTTGCCCAGGTGCCGGTATTGAGATAGGTTGCTGTTTTGCCGTCTCCCAGCAGGTTCATGGGGATCATGAAAAACTGGGACGAGGCGCCGCCCTGGAGAAAGAGGACCTTGTATGTGTCCGGCACCTTAAGCAGCTGCCGAATACTCCTTTCCGTGTTCTCGGCAACGGCCATGAATTCCTTGCTGCGGTGGCTTAGCTCTATAAGTCCGATGCCGGTATTCTGATAGTTGACAATATCGGCTGCAGCCTGCTGCAGCACCGAATAGGGCAGGGTGGCCGGTCCGGGGCTGAAATTATAAATTCTCTCTGGCATGGTGTTCTCCTTGGTAACAAAAAAAATGATGGCTTGTTGTACATACCACCTTGTTTGAAAAGATCTGACTAGCTCATAATTCTCCAATCCGGCGCAGGGCCTCATAGAGAACAATGCCTGCGCTCATGGCAAGATTCAGGCTGCGTATATGGGGATTCTGCATGGGAATGGTATAACAACGCTCCCGGTACAGCGCAAGAATTTCTTCGGGCAACCCCTTTGTCTCCTTGCCAAAAACAAGCCTGCTGCCCGGATGAAAAGG
>JALVAI010000090.1 GCA_027011235.1 Desulfobulbaceae bacterium | reverse complement strand
TTATAATGTTGCGCGGCGTGATCGGCAGAAAATCCCAGAACCGTTCCTGGGCGTTGCCAAACAGCAGCAGATAGGCCCTGACCATAAGGGCGGCGGAAAAAACAAAACCGGCGATAAAATGAATATAGCGCATGGTCGCCATTGGAAATGATGACCCACCAATAACCATGGTGTTGGTCCAGGGGAAATGAATATAGAGACCGGTGACTACCAGGGTGATGATGGAGAGCACAAAGGACCAGTGAAAAAGCCGGAGTAAGACCGACCATGCCTGATGTCGTTCGTAAAACATATTGACCTCCCGTTGCTCAAAGAAGCCCAACCAAGATTGAGCGATTTAGGCGGAAGAACTACAGCGCCTTGACCCTGGTCAACTCCCTGCCGTGTGGGTCGAGCATATGAACCGCGCAGGCAATGCAGGGGTCAAAGGAATGGATGGTCCGCAAAACCTCGAGCGGCAGTTGCGGATTGGCCATGGGATTACCGACCAGGGACGCCTCGTACGGTCCCGGAGCGCCCTTGCCGTCACGGGGGCCGGCATTCCAGGTCGAGGGCACCACGCACTGGTAATTTTTGATCTTGCCATCCCGGATAACGATCCAGTGGGACAGGGTGCCGCGCGGCGCCTCGTGAAAACCAAATCCCATCTGTTCTCCCTTGGGGAAGGTGGGTTTGTTGAAAATCTCCAGGTCACCGGTGCCGATATTGTCAACCAGTTTCTGCCAATGATCAAGGGCAAGGTCGGAAAGCATGGTCGCGCGGATGGCACGGGCCAGGTGGCGGCCGGGCGTGGAATGGAGCACACCTGCCCCGACCTGGGCACCGGCAAGGGTGCTGACCCGCGCAAGGGCATCATCCACGTATTTCTTTGTCAGTGTATGTCCCTGGGCATAGCCGACCAGGACCTGGGCCAGGGGGCCCACCTGCATGGGCATGTCCTTGAATCGGGGCGCCTTGATCCATGAATATTTTCCATCGTCCTGAAAATCGGTGTAATCAGGGACAGTCTCTTCCTTAAAGGGATGTTTGCTCCAGTCGCCTTTATACCAGGAATGGGCTATGGACTCGACAACGTTCTCTTTAAAGTAGGGATCATTGAACCCGGTAATGGGCTTGACCGTCTTCAGGTCCCCACCGACAATGGTACCGCCGGGCAGGTCAAAACTGGTCCCCCTGGTATCAAGGGGCATGTCGGGTACGGCCAGGTAATTGGTCACCCCGGCGCCATAGGCCAGCCAGTCCTTATAGAGGGCGCCAATGGCGATAACATCGGGCAGGTAGACCTGATGAACAAAACCTCGCACCTCTTCGGCAAGCTGTTTTACCCAGTAGAGGCGTTCGATATTCAGGGTAGTTTCATTATCCGGATTGATGGCAGCGGTCACGCCGCCCACCGACATATTCTGAATATGCGGGTTCTTCCCGGAAAGAATGGCAATGGCCTTGTCCGCCTTGCGCTGGTAGTCCAGGGCCTCGAGATAATGAGAGACCGCCATCAGGTTGGCCTCCGGCGGCAGGGTCATGGCCGGGTGCCCCCAGTAGCCGTTGGCAAAGGGCCCGAGCTGGCCGGAATCAACAATGGCCTGCACCTTTTCCTGCACCGCCTTGAAGCGGTTGAAACTGTTACCCGGCCAGTTGGAAAGCGTCTCGGCCAGGGCCACGGTTTTCTTGATGTCCGCCTTGAGCGCGCTCACCACATCTACCCAGTCCAGGGCAGAGAGTACGTAAAAATGAACGATATGATCATGCAGGGCATGCAGCGACATGACCAGGTTGCGGATATACTGGGCATTTATGGGGATTTCCATGCCCAGGGCATTTTCCACTGTCCGCACCGACGCCAGGGCATGGACCGTGGTGCAGACGCCACAGATACGCTGGGTGAACAGCCAGGCATCCCGGGGATCGCGACCTTTCAGGATAACTTCTATGCCCCGCCACATCTGGCCCGACGACCAGGCCCTGGTGATGGCGGCATTCTCCACTTCCACATCTATTCGCAAATGGCCCTCGATCCGGGTGATGGGGTCCACTGTAATTCGCTGTGCCATGGATAGTACCTCCCTTATTCTGGACCGCTATTCGTCTTCATTATTGCCGAAAATCTTCTTGCCCACGCCTACTGCGGCATGAATACCGACCGCTCCGGCCGCCGCCCCCAAAATAATCTTGCCCTTGGAGGTGGCCGCATCAACGATGCCACGGCCGCCGGCGGGAATGGTCACGCCGGGAAGACGCTCATAGAACGGGGTCATGGTGTCCCAGAAATCGGGCTCGGTGCAGCCGACACAGCCGTGGCCGCAACTGACCGGCCAGACATCGGCATCATTAAACCGGACCGCCGGGCAGTTGGCAAAGGTCTGCGGTCCCTTGCAGCCCATCTTGTAGAGACAGTATCCCTGCCGGTGACTTTCATCGCCGAACTGTTCGACAAACCGGCCCTCGTCAAAATGGGCCCGCCGCTCGCACTGATCATGGTTTTTGCGGCCATAGGCAAAGAGCGGCCTGCCAAGCTGGTCGGTGCGGGGCAATCGTTTAAAGGTCAGGTAATGGAGTACCGTACCAAGAAAGGAAATAGGATTGGGCGGACAGCCCGGAATGTTGATGACCGGTGTTCCGGAAAGCAACTTGGTCACCCCGACGGCGCCGGTGGGGTTGGGTTCAGCGGCCTGAACGCCGCCAAAGGATGCACAGGTGCCGATGGCGATAATGGCGGCAGCTTTTGAGCCGACATCATCCAGGATATCCATGGCGGTTCTGCCGGCAATCTTGCAGTAAATACCACCGTCTTTGGTCGGAATGGCGCCCTCGACCACGCAGATAAATTTTCCCTCATTGGTGCTGATGGCGTCATCCAGGGATTGTTCCGCCTGATAACCAGATGGGGCCATCACGGTTTCATGATAATCCAGGGAAATAATATCAAGAATCAACCTGCCTATATCGGGATGGGAGGCCCGCAGCAGGCTTTCCGTACAGCCGGTACACTCCTGAAAATGGAGCCAGACAACCGGCGGCCGCTTTGGCGATGTTGCCGCCTCCACGAGTTTGGGGACCATGGTCTCGGAAAGACCAAGCCCTGCCGCCGCCATGGTGCATCCCTTGATAAACCCCCGACGACTGACCCGAAAACCTGTTGCCTGCTCCTCAACCATGCGTGCCATGAGACCCTCCTCTGCAATGATGAATCAGCCAGCTCCATGAATCAACGCCGTGCCAACAAATAATCGGCCCTGATCACACCCTAAACTTTTACTGATACAATTTTATCTATAGAGCAAAACAGATGAAAAGCAAGGGAAAAAAAGGGAAGTACAGGAAAATATCCCTGGCGCTCAATGCACAATGGACAATTTGGACAATACCTGATTCCTGTTGACCGCAGACGCCTGCACCCCGGAGCGGTTACAGGGCAGCGGCAAGCAGTACTGCCTGGCGGGTCAAGGCCACGTCATGGACGCGGAGAAGATCAACACCCTGGCCGACGCAAAGGGCGGAGATAACGGCGGTGGGG
>JALVAI010000089.1 GCA_027011235.1 Desulfobulbaceae bacterium | reverse complement strand
TAATTATATAGAGTTCACAACCAAATGTGAAAGAAATCCTGGTCAAAGGCCTGAAAAAAAACACATTACACGCAAGGTCTGACCTGGACAGGTTC
This sequence comes from Desulfobulbaceae bacterium, assembly GCA_027011235.1. Lineage (GTDB taxonomy): Bacteria > Desulfobacterota > Desulfobulbia > Desulfobulbales > Desulfobulbaceae > DRLX01. The sequence goes on along the minus strand of JALVAI010000089.1, from coordinate 11,718 downwards.
TCTTATCTCAGGGCTATGGCAATGGATGTATTGGATACCCCTCTTGACCCCTTTAACGCGACAGCATCAAAACAAAGGCCAGCATTGTTTTTTATTGGCAAAAGTTTTTTATTGACAAAATTTTTAGCCTAAACTAAAAAAAATATTCCCCAAACGGAGTTTGGGGAAGAATTTACCATCTGCAACAGGAAATAAAAAGGAGAGAAAAAGATGAAATGTAAAGCCAGGTATTGCCTGCTGACGGCAGGACTGTTTGCCCTTGGCATGGCCTCACCGGCCTTTGCCGGCCAGGTTCCGGATGATGTCAAATCACTTAAACTGCTGGTACAGAAACTCCTGGAGCAAAATCAACAGTTGGCCAAAAGGGTCAGTCAGCTTGAAAAACAACAACCGGACCACAACCCACCATCAGTAAAGAATGAGGATCTTGAACAACAGGTAACCAAAATCCTGCGCCACAAGGAAGAGGAACGGATGCAGAAGGAAGATTTTGGCCATATGATCAACAGATATGTTGATTTCAGTGGATTGATCGAAGTTGAAGGATCTGCTGGTCAGGATTTTACGGGTGTCAATGAGAGCAAATTTGAACTGGCAACAGTTGAGCTTGGCTTTGTCGGCAAGATGTCGGACTGGGCAAGGGCCCATCTTACCCTTCTCTATGAGGAAGGCGGTGATGACAAGGTTCTTGTCGACGATGCCCATATCATTCTCGGCAATACGGACAAATTTCCCCTGTATCTTGATGCAGGCAGGCAATATGTGCCCTTTGGCAACTTCACAACCAACATGATTTCCGATCCTCTTACCCTTGAAATAGCAGAAACACAGGAAACGGCGCTACAGATCGGTTTTAAGGCAAATGGCGCCTATGGTTCCCTCTTTGCCTTTAACGGCGACACCAATGAAGGCGGAGGTGACAGTCAGATAGAACAGTTTGGCGCCAACATCGGCTATACCCTTAAACGTGATTCCTTGTCACTTGATATCGGGATGAGCTATATGAACAGCATCGGGGACAGCGATGGCCTGGGCGATATTCTAAAAGAAAAAAACCTGCTCACAGCCGATTATGTCGATGGCATCGGCGCCTATGCCATTGCCCATGTCGGGCCGGTATCTCTTATCGGGGAGTATATCACAGCCCTGGATGACATCGGTGACGAAACAAATTTCCAACCCATGGCATTTAATATTGAAACCGGATATGCCTTCCACATCCGGGGCTTGGAATCCAGCGTGGCCATTGCCTGGCAGGGAACCGATGATATGGCGGGATACCTGCCGGAAAGTCGTTTTCTCGGTTCTTTTGCCATAGGTATTTTTCCGGGTACAACCTTTGCTGTTGAATGGGCCCACGACAAAGATTATGACACCGCGGACGGCGGCACCGATGAATCCGCGGACACCTTCACCGGCCAGCTTGCCTACGAATTTTAAGTGCAATCCACCCATGCCGACAGGCCGCCGCCTGTCGGCACTCACTCTTCCTCGTCAAGTCTTCTCAGGCCCTCCATCAATATCATCATAAAATCACCGATTTCTCGTGATTTCATCATCGACTCAGGCAAACCGGGAACAAAACGAAAATAGCCCTTCCGCTCGGAAAGCATGGCGTAAATAGCCTCCTGGTTATCCAGCTCCTCAAAGCGCGCGGCAATGACAGCTCCCTCACGAAAAGTCACCCGTGCCGTTCCACTTTCCGTGTCAAGCAGCAGTTTGCCCGTCTTCTGATGCATATGAAAAACCTGCAGCAACTCGGCAGGTAAAATGGCATCGAGCCGACCGGTAACAACCGGTTCACCATCATCATTTCCCTCCTCATCCCGGTTGCCGAGTTTAAATTTTATCAGGCCGGTGCAACCGCCACAGGTGAAAACCGTGTCCTGATACTCAACAAAGTTCATGGTTGCCGCGGGAAGGAGCTGAAAAAGCAACTCGGTGACCGCCCGAACCAGGATCAGACAAGAGGGACGGCCCACCGGCAGTGCAACGGCCTTGTCCGTCAGAACCATGTGGTCGTTAATGTTATAAAATGGACAGCCGCGCTGTTCAGTGATGGTAAAATATGCTGAGAACTGTGTCATTACCTGTATTCGGAATTCCTGAAAGTCGATCAGGAATCAAAAAGGATGAGAATATTACCCGAGTAACCGTATGTATAGTATACACGATATAGTGTACACGGGAAAAGTTTGAGACTCAATCGGATTCTACCGGTTGTGAATCGCGCCACAGGGGGATATTTTTTCTTTTGCAGATTTTTTTTGACATATCGCATGAATAGGATATAATTTTTTTAGATAGTTTATCGGCGTTACCGGATTTGCCAAGGCAGGGGCGGATAACTTCCGAAACCACGTTCCGCGCCAATGGTTTTGCCAGGTGCATGCTAACTCATCTTGGCGACCATGATATCCCAATCCACCGTCGGGCACTTGTCGACACTATTTGGTCCTAACATGAAAACCATGATCCGGCTCCATTATCACAGGGTACAACATGGCCACAAATCCTGATCAGCACACCAGCGATTATGAACAACTGCAAACCACTCTGGAACTGTACCCCAGCATTGTCCTGTCCCAGGTCGAAGGTAACCCGCCCGACAGCTATGAAATAGAATATCATCTGAAAGGATTTGTTCGTAATCCCGACGGCACTATTACCACCGCCAACCTGCACAGGGTACGCATTTCACTCCCCTTCGGCTATCCGCATTTTGCTCCCACTGTCAAGCCGTTGACCCATATTTTTCACCCGGATATTGATCCTGCGGCCATCCGTATCGCCGATCTCTGGCAAAAGAACCCCAATCTTTCCGATCTCGTCCTCTCCATCGGCGAGATGATATGCGGCAACAACTTCAGCACAGAAGATCCCTTTAACCAGGAAGCCGCCGACTGGTACGAACAGCATCGGAACGAACTTCCTCTCGATGTCCTGCAGATTGCGGACATCGATGACACCAATGAACGATTTGACACCCTTGATGAGGATACATTCAGTTCTCTTGGTCTTGACGAAGAAGATCTCTTTGGGGCCGAGACAGCGGAACATGAGAGCAAGGTTGACCTGTTCCATCTGCAGATCAGCCAAAAGAATATCTTTGCCGCAGCCAAGATTCTTGCCGACATTCCCCAGACAGTCAAAATACCTGACCGGGACCAGATCGAAGAGCATATTGCAACCGCGCTGAAAAAAAGCGACCAGCTGTTCAAGCAGGCTGAAGAGCTGGAAGACCAGGGAAAACTTGACGAGGCGGCAGCAAAGCTGGAAGAACTCAACACCCTGGTCGCCGATTATCCTGGGATTGATCAACTTCGAAACCGGATTCTCCAATCCCAGTCCCTTGCCGATAGTTTTTCCGTTGACACCCCCGCCGGCCCAACCGAAGAGCAAAGGGATTCCGGGCAGGCCACTCCACCACCTATTACAACAAAGCGAAAAAAAGCACGTATTTCCGCAAAGTCGCCCCTGTCCATCAAGGCCCTTATCGTGGCAATTATTGTCGGCATTGTCTTGGTGGCAGGCGGATTGCTTTATATGCAGGATAAAAAAATACTCACCAAGGGAGAAAATGACTGGCAAAATGTCCAGGCCCTGATCAATAACCGGCAGTTTGATGACGCCCAGGCCGAAGCGGAATCCATTGTTCGTGATATGGACAATCTTCTCCTGCTGAAATCCGCCGGTAATGCCTTGACCAAAAAGGTCACGACCCTGCTCAACTCCGATGATTTTCAACAGGGATTGCTGGGTAATGTTCGCTACGGCAATGAATACGTATCCTTTGCCAAAGCCGAAAAACTAAAACATCTTGCCAGGATGACCGACAAGGCCGAAACCCTGCTCAAACAGGGCAAAATCAGGGCCGCGCTTGCCGCTTACAGGCAGGGCCTGGTCTATGCCAGAAAAAATGATCTCACCGTCAAGGCCCTGGAACTTGCCCAGACGATCAACAATCTGCGCCTTGAGGAGGCCCTGGCCACGGCAAAAAAGGCGGAACGGGAAAAGGAATGGGAAAATGCTGTCCAGACCTATAAGCGGGCCTTACAGATGTCCCAGGCTCTTTCCGACACCCAGGATGCCAAGGAGATAGCAAAACGGCTGGCAGCGGCAACGTTCAAGCATGAGCTGAACCAATCAAAACAGGCCTTTACCGGGGCGCAGTGGCAACAGACAATCGCCATGCTGGAACATGCCAAAACCATCATGGATGAAAACCCGACAGCGGTAACCGACAAGGACAGGGAGGAATTACAACAACTGCTGATCAACTCACGGCTGTACCAGTTACTGACCCTGGCCAGAGAAGCCTATGAACGGCACGATCTTGCCACCAGCATCACCAATTATCAAAAAACGCTCACCCTGCTGGATACCCACAAAGAAGACTTTGAGCCGGGCGTTCTGGATGCCTATAAAAAGATACAGAAAACCCTGCTCATGCTCCAGATTGCCCAGGGACAGGAGCGGGCTATTGCGGCCAAGAACAGGGGTGATTTGAATGCGGTTCTTGAACAGTACAATACTATTTTACAGAGGATAAAATCCAGTCCGTTCAATGGCAACGATGATCTTCGGCAACTGAAAAATGATATTAACAAACAGATTACCGAAACACGAAAAGAGCTGGAAATCAGACATAAGATAGATTACCTGACAAGAAATTTCAGAAGGATATTCAAAAGACATTATCCCGCTTTTGCCGGATCCAAACTCGACCACCCCAGGGTCACTTTCAAGAAAAAAGTGGGGCGCAAGCAGGTCTTTACCTTGATCTGTACCGAACACTCCCACGGGAGTTCGTCTCTGCTGGAGCTGAACTATATGTATGATCCTTCCACAGGACGATGGTCCCTCTATACCGGTCAGTGATGGTGGTGATGAGCATGGTGATCACCACCATGCTCATCTGTCAAGGGACCACCCGTCAGCGCCAGGGCCTCCTCCAGGGCATGTTGTGCTTCTTCCAGACTGTGGACCGCCCGATGCAGTTTGTCGGCAAGTTCGCCCTCGGTTTCATCAAGCTGGTCCGCCCACCGGGCAAACTCGCCTGCATGGCCACGATTGTGTTCAATCCAGTGGGGCAGCATCACCCTGAGCTTTTCGATAATATCCATGTTCACTGCTCTCCCTGATTTCCGGCCGCCCCTTTCAGGACCACTTCTCCGCCGAGAAAATCGATTCGCTGCACGCGTACGTTGTCTATTTTTTTTGGATCTTCAAAAAACGTCGACAGAACAACGCCATCATCAACAACTTCAAGCGCGGTAACAGAATCCATGACCGTCTCCTGTTTACCATTTTTTTCTATAACCGCCCGTAACTGGCACATATCACACCCCCCTGTGGATGGATTGCAGATGTGTTGAACCTGATAGTGACCGCCTTACATAAATCAGAAAATTAAATGAGAAAACGAAACTCCCCCTTGCCAAGCAGATCATGGAGGTGCAGAATTCCCAGCAGCCTTTGTTCATGGTCGACCACGGCCAGGATGGTGATTTCATATCGCTGCATGAGGCTTAGGGCATCAGCAGCCAGCAGATTGCCGGAAATTGTAACCGGATTCCTGGTCATGACCCCGGTCAACCGATCATCCGGCAAATATCCATTGATAACAATCCGGCGAACATCGCCGTCGGTGAGGATACCCTTGAGGTGTCCGCTTTGATCGGTCACCATGACGGCGCCCAGATTTTTTTCATGCAGCATGGCTATCGCCTGCTCCAGGGAACTCTCCTCAAAGACAACAGGAATGTCCCTGCCTGTCAACATCACCTCATTGACCGATACCTTTAATCGCTCACCCAGACTGCCCCCCGGATGGTTGCGGCGAAAATCCTCGGCCTTGAACTGTTTGCGCTTAAGGAGAACAACGGCCAGGGCATCGCCAAGAGCCAGGGTGGCGGTTGTCGAGGTCGTCGGCGCCAGACCGAGAGGACAGGCTTCCCTGGGAACGGCCACGTTTAATGTCACATCGGCACAGGCAGCCAAGGTCGAATTCGCGCCTCCGGTCATCGCCACAATGGGCACCTTGCGCTCGCTGATACTGGCAAGTAATGCGTTGAGTTCGGTTGTTTCACCGGAATAGGAAATGGCCAGGACCACATCGGTTGCCGTGACCATGCCCAGGTCCCCATGCATGGCCTCCACCGGATGAAGAAAAAACGATGGGGTCCCGGTTGAATTGAGGGTTGCCGTAATCTTTTGCCCCACCAGACCCGACTTGCCAATACCGGTAACGATTACCCGGCTCGGGCAGGCCATGATCAGATCCACCGCCCGCAAAAACTCTCCGTCAAGCTGCTGCCGCACCGACAAAATGCCATCGGCTTCCACCTGCAACACCTCACGGGCCAACTCGATACTCATTTCTCTCCCCGCAGATCAACCACGACCCGACCATGTGCCTTTCCCGCTAACATACGGATGATCTCCTCTTCAAGCCGTTCCAGGGTGACCGTTCTTGAAACCTTGTCCAGGCCCGGAAACCGCCAGACCGAGGCAAGTTTTTCCCATATTCTCTTTCGTTGCGCCATCGGACAGAGGGCGGAATCAATCCCGGCAAGGGTCACTCCCCGCAAAATAAAGGGATAGACATTGACAGACAACTCGGCAGATGCAGCATTGCCGCAGCAGGTGACTATACCGTTGTAACGGGTTGCCTTAATGGCCGTTGCCAGGATATCGCCGCCAACAGTATCAACCACAGCGGCCCACCGTTCCCGAAGTAGCATTTTGTTCCTGCCCCGTAAAAACTTTTTTCTCTCCAGCACCTGGGTTGCACCGATATCCTCAAGAAAAACGCGCTGTTCAGCCTTTCCGGTGACGGCAACGACCTCAAACCCGAGAAAGGACAGCAAACGGACGGCAAGACTGCCGACTCCGCCCGTGGCGCCGGTGACAAGAACAGGGCCATCATCCTTTTTCAAGCCAAGGCCAAGAAGCCGGTCAACGCACTGGGCAGCGGTAAAACCTGCGGTCCCGATCTGCATCGCCTCAATGGGTAATATCGAAGACGGCAACATCATGACCCAGTCGGCGGGAACAGAGATATATCCACCAAAACCACCGGCTGTATTCATGCCGAGATCATATCCCATGCACAGAACCTGGTCCCCGGCCTGAAAATCATCAACGGTTGATGAAACGACCCGGCCTACCGCATCAATGCCCGGCGTATGCGGGTATCGTCTGGTGACGCCGTGATTTCCATTGGCTGACAGGGCATCCTTGTAGTTAAGTGATGAATAGTCTACGGCAATGATAACCTCGCCTGCAGGCAAATCAGCCAATGTCCGTGTCTGCACTTTCCTGCGGATGCCACCATTTTCCGCCACACTGACCACCAGGGCCTGAAATGTTTGTGTCATCTGTGTTCTTTTTTCGGTCAGGGGACAGGTTGCAGGCGTCCAGCGAGTATTGCGTGCATCTTTCCCGATTGATCTTCCAGGCTGTACCGGCCGTCATCCATCAGGCCCCGACCAATACCGGTAATACAACGCCGGCCCGTATTCCACCGGATGGTCTTGCCCTTACAATAATCATGCTCGTTCCAGCGCGCCAGCAGTTTGTCGCGATCCTGTTCCAGTACCCGTACCTGTTGCATGATCTCCTCTACCATGAAAGAAAGACAACTTTTAAGCGAGTATCTTATGCCGGTCTCCACGTACACAGACGTTGCCAGCGCCCGGATTTCTCCGGGAAAGTCCTCTAGCGAGGTGTTGATATTCACTCCCACTCCCACGACAGCCATCACGGTTCGATTTGGTGAGACCGGCGTTGTTTCCGTCAGAATGCCACCCAGTTTATGGTGACGGCAATAGAGATCATTGGGCCATTTCAAATTAACTTCCAGATCGCAGTATCGCTCAATAAAAAGACAACAGCCGACACCGGCGGCCAATGTTACCAGGGGCAGTTCTGTGGCGGCAAGGTCAGGCTGGAGAAGAAGGGAAAAATAGAGGCCGCCCAAAGGGGAGGCAAAAATCCTGCCCTGCTGTCCCCTGCCCCCGGTCTGATTCTTTGCCCAGACAACGGTTCCATGCCCGGAACCGTTGACAGCCAACTCCAGAGCCAGGGTGTTGGTGGAATCCACCTGTTCCAACGAGAAAATTTTCATGCCGGGAAACAGCCTATGACCCCAGATGCCCCAAAAAACAATCAGGGCCGGGCCATAAAAAAAGCAGAAGCCTGGCGGCCTCTGCTTGCACAGTTATAATGATCTGCAACAGATCAGTTAATTCCTTCGGCGCCCTCTTCGTCCTTGATGCGGTCAGGACGCGCATACATGGTTGTGGAGCCGGATGACCAGAACATCAACTCACCCTTTTCAACCAGCTTGTTGGCGATTTTCTTGATCTGCCGCGGCTTCATATCCGGGGCACATTTGTAAAAATCCTTGATATACAACTGGGGTTTTGGCGCTTTTTTCGCCTTTTCAATTATTGCAGCTTCTACTTCTTCTACACTCATTGCCATGGCCGTACCTCATTGGCAGAGATAATAAATAACCGGCCCCGCTGATTCGGGGCCGGAGCGTTGTTACAACTTACTTGGTGTATGGATCCGTGTGGGAGGTATACTTGAAAGCAGCTGTGGTGTTCCAGGTGTCATAGGCAAGACGGTAATCATCAATGGATTTTTCGGTAAATGGAATATCGCATTTTTCGAAAAATTTCTCCCAGCCGATACGTTCCGCCCATTCGCCGATACGTTCATATTTCCTCGCATCCTTGGCATACACCTCGACAATGCGACGGACAACTTCCGTTACCTCCGGCCAGCGGGGCGGATTGTTGGGCAGGAAAGGAACGACCAGTTTGGAAAACTTGGGTGCGGACTTGGCATTGGAAACCTTACCGCCGACCAGAATGGCCATACCGTCACCTTCCGGATCAGCCAGCGGCATGGCCGGACACATGGTATAGCAGTTACCACAGAACATACAGCGTTCGGCATTGACCTTGACCGATTTCACTTCTTCCCCCTGGCTGTTGGTAGCCTTTGCCGGTTTAATGGCGCCAAGCGGGCAGGCGGCAATGGCGAGCGGCAGCTCACAAACACCGGTGATCCGATCATTATCAATCATCGGCGGCTTGCGATGGACCCCAAGAAGGGCGATATCGGAAGCATGGACAGCGCCGCACATGTTCAGACAACAGGCCAGAGCAATACGAACCTGGGCCGGCAGCTTCATGGAACCAAAATACTCAAACAGATCATCCATGACAGCCTTGACCGGACCGGAGGCATCAGTGGCCGGAGTATGACAATGCACCCAACCCTGGGTATGAACAATGTTTGTTACACAGGCGCCGGTTCCTCCGATGGGAAACTTGTTGCCGCGGCTTTTCAGATCGGCAATCAGTGCATCACATTTCTCTTTGGAATCAACCATGAACTCGGCATTGTTCCGGGTCGTGAAACGCAGGAAGCCGCCACAGTGGGCATCGGCGATATCACACATCTCCCGTACATGTTCGATGGAAATCAGTCGGGGCGAGCCAACACGAACGGTATAACATTCAGCGCCGCTCTCGCTGACATGCAGCAACACGCCGGGTTCCAGAATTTCATGATACAGCCACTTGCCCTTGTTTTCCATGATAATCGGCGGCATCATGGTATCATATTTATGCGGCCCAAGGTCGGTGATACGGCCTTCCATCGGATTATTCGGATCGTAACCCATAATATATTCTCCTTATATAGTTATATTCCTGATATTGGTTTCTCGAGGATCACGCGGCGTGGCGTTTACGGAATTCAACGATATCACGCTCAAAGCCACCTGGTACTTCTTCTTCCTTCCAGAAAACATAGGGGTTGGAACGGGGCTCTTTGACATGCTGGGGAATAGGCTCCACCTCCATGACACTCAAGAAAGTCGGCAGTCCGACCCGCTGCATGGTCTCACCAACCCGCTCGCGGTTCTTGCCTACTTCCATCCACCAGTCCCAGATCCTCTCGATTACATCAATAATATTTTCGTATTCGTTGTCTTTGGAGACCTCGATAAAGGGAATAATCATGGTTGCAAACTGGGCGCCGTCAAGGATCGGGGCCTTGGCGCCGATACAGATGGTTGCGCCTTTTTCCTTACCGGGACGCAGGGCACGGGGCATAACGTTGATGCAGTGCATACACCGGTTACACTCGCTGTTATCGATCTTCAGCTCATCACCTTCCATCCACATGCACTGGGTGGGGCAAAGGTCAATCACCTCTTTCTTCAGGTTGAAGGGACCCCAGTCGCCATCCTTGTGGGCGCCGCCGTTGGCCGGATAGTTGCCGGCCACATATTCCTTGACCGCCGCCTGATCGATCTGAATATCATCTTTCCAGGTGCCGATAACGGCAAAGTCGGAACGGGCAATGGCCGCAACGCAGTCATTGGCGCATCCTGAAAATTTGAATTTAAACTTGTAGGGAAATGCAGGACGATGGATTTCATCCTGATAATGCATGGTCAATGCGTAGCAGATGTCCTGGGTATCATAGCAGGCCCATTCGCAACGGGACTCACCAAGACAGCAGGAAGGGGTACGCAGATTTGAACCGGAGCCGCCGAGGTCCTGACCGAGATCATGGGTCAGGTCCCAGAACAGGGGTTCCAGGTTTTCGGTCCTGGTACCGAGCAGAATCATGTCACCGGTGGAACCGTGCATATTGGTCATACCGGAACCGTACTTGTCCCACAGGTCCATCAAGGCCCGCAGGTTCTCGGTTGAATAGTACAGACCTGCTGGCTGGTTGACACGAACGGTATGAAAATGCTCAACCCCGGGGAAACGATCGGGAACATCCGAATAACGGCCGACAATACCGCCGCCATAGCCGAAAACACCAACGATGCCGCCGTGTTTCCAGTGGGTGATCCTATCTTCATACGAAAGTTCGAGCTGCCCCAGAATGTCCCAGCATTCCGGATGGGTCTCGGCCTGCCGCTTCATGTCGGTGACGAAACTCGGCCACGGACCCTTTTCCAGCTCATCCAACATCGGCGTATCATGCTTTGCCATCAGTGTTCCTCCTCGTTCATTTTGTAATAAAATATTTTTACCAAACCAACAAATTCTATTGATAACAGGGCATTAAGCATAGCGTATAAATGCCACATTGAATGACCATCCAGTGTGCCATGCTGAACGGTTATTCAGCGAGCTAGATTACCCGGATACCCTGATTTTGTCAATATAAAAGCTTAATTCCGACATGGGCTACAGAACCATAATTTCCGGCATACCCTCATCCCGATTTTGAAGAATTCACCAGGCCAAGCAGAAATTCTTCCGGGGAATCCCCGGCAAATTCCTGCCTGTGGTCATCACCCGCAGCCAATTCGGCCAGCAACCGATTGGCCAGGGCCTTGCCAAGCTGTACGCCCTCCTGGTCAAACGAGTTGATGTTCCAACAAAATCCCTGGAACACGATCCGATGTTCATACAGGGCCAGCAGAGCACCCATGGTGGACGGGGTCAACCGATCTGCAAGAAGGACCAGGCTGGGACGGTTACCTGGAAAATATTTATTGGGGTTATCATGGTCTCTTCCCCGGGCCATGGCCAACGACTGGGCCAGCATGTTGGCCACCAGTTTCTGCTGGCTTGTCGTGCCCTGAACCCTGAAATCCCGATCATACTGGCTATGGCGGAAACCGATAAACTCCACCGGCACGATCTCGGTGCCCTGGTGCAGCAGCTGATA
>JALVAI010000088.1 GCA_027011235.1 Desulfobulbaceae bacterium | reverse complement strand
AAAAGGGTGGCAGCAGGGGCGGTGCCCCGGAGGAAGAAATCCTCTATCGTGAAACCGAAGAATTCCGGCAATATTACAAAACCCTCAAATCGTAATCCGGGCGGGAAAGCCGGGTAATAAAAAAAACCGGGTGATAAAAAGAACAATAGATCACTTACAGTCCAATGGTTCATCCACCCGGATATGAACACGGGTAAGGACAGGAAAACAGGATGAACTTTCCACTATTGCGGAGGTAGCCAATGGCCAGGAAAAAACTGATTACCCCATCATCTACAGGCTCGTCTCCAGGCGCCCGAATGACCTTGAATCCGGGCATGGCGAGAAGATCCTTTCTCAAACTTTCGGCAGCAACCGCAGCCCTGACCGGGGCGGCAATGACCACCAGAATGACAACCGCGGCCAGGGCTGAAACAGTGAAAAAAGGAGGCGGTCCCTATCCGGGGTCCAAAATGGTAAAAACCATCTGCACCCACTGCTCGGTCGCCTGCGGGATCAAGGCAGAGGTGCAAAACGGTGTCTGGGTCCGGCAGGAAGTGGCCCAGGACCATCCTCTGTCCCGGGGCAGCCATTGTTGCAAGGGCGCAAGCGCCATTGACATGGTTACCTCGGAAAAACGGCTGAAAAGCCCGATGAAAAAGGTGAACGGCAAATGGCAGAAAATTTCCTGGAAACAGGCCCTGGATGAAGTCAGCGCCAAGTTGCTGGATATCCGGGAAAAGGACGGACCGGATGCTGTCCACTGGAACGGATCGGCCAAGGTTTCCAATGAAATGGCCTACCTGCAGCGCAAACTGGCCGCCTTCTGGGGCACCAACAACATTGATCATCAGGCCCGAATCTGCCATTCCACCACAGTGGCGGGCGTTGCCAACACCTGGGGTTATGGCGCCATGACCAATTCGGTCAACGATATCCGCCATTCCAAGCTGATCTTCATGATCGGCTCCAATGCCGCCGAGGCGCATCCCGTGGCCCTGCAGCACCTGCTGCACGCAAAAGAGGTCAACAATGCTCCCCTTATCGTGGTTGATCCGCGCTTCACCAAAACCGCGGCCAAGGCAACGGATTATGTCCGTATCCGTTCGGGCACGGACACCGCCTTTATCATGGGCCTGATCCATGAGATCATCGAAAACGACTGGTACGACAAGGAATTTGTCCGCACCAGGGTGGCCGGTTTTCCGGAAATGCGGTCAGTGGCCAGGGAGTACACACCGGCAAAGGTTGAAGAAGTGACCGGGGTGGCGGCAGCCGAGGTCACCCGCATTGCCAAACTGATGGCCACCCACCGGCCGGGAACCGTGGTCTGGTGCATGGGCGGCACCCAGCACTCCATCGGCTCATCCAATACCCGCGCCTACTGTATCCTGCAGCTGGTCCTCGGCAACATGGGTGTTTCCGGCGGCGGCGCCAACATCTTCCGCGGCCATGACAATGTGCAGGGCGCAACCGATATGTGCGTGCTCTCCCATTCCCTGCCCGCCTATTACGGTTTGAAGGACGGCTCCTGGAAACACTGGTGCCGGGTGTGGGACGTGGATTACGAGTGGATGAAATCCAGGTTCCACTCCAAGGAGTACATGAACAAAAAAGGGTTCACCCTGGGCCGCTGGTATGAAGGCGCCATCCAGGAGGACAAGATCACCCAGTACACGCCGCTGAAAGCGGTCGTCTTCTGGGGCTGTGCCTCCAACTCCCAGTCCCAGTACCATAAGCTGAAAAAGGCCCTGGACATGCTTGACCTGGTGGTGATCATCGATCCCTTCCCCACCATGACCGCGGCGGCGGCGGAAAAGGACAACGTCTACCTGCTGCCCTGCTCCAGCCAGTATGAAACCTCCGGCAGCCTGACCTCCACGTCCCGCCAGTTTCAGTGGCGGTACAAGGTGGTTGATCCGGTCCACGACAGCCGGGACGATTACTGGATCATGAACGAGCTGGTCAAGCGATTTGGTTTTGCCGACAAATTTTACAAGAATATCAAACAAGTCCCCGAAGACATTACCCGGGAGCTCGGTCGTGGTTCCCTGACCATCGGCTACAACGGCCAGACCCCGGAGAGGATCAAAAAACATACCGATAACTGGCACACCTTTGATATCGATACCATGCAGGCCAAGGGCGGTCCCTGCAACGGAGAATATTATGGCCTGCCCTGGCCCTGCTGGACCGAGGAACATCCCGGCACCCCGATCCTGTATGATATCTCCAAACCGGTGGCAAAGGGCGGTCTGCCGTTCAGGGCCAGGTTCGGCACCTCCAAAACCTATGACATGAGCGGTCGGACCGAGGACCTGCTGGCCGCCAAGGGTGTTGCCAACCCCGGCAGTGAGGTCATGGGCGGTTATCCAGAGTTCAAGGATGTGGTTCCGGGGACCAACTGGAAGACCGATCTCTCCCAGAAAACACTGAAAGAGGCCATTAAACGCGGTATGGCGCCGTTTGGCAATGCCCGGGCCCGCTGCGTTGTCTGGAACTTTCCCGACCAGGTGCCGATCCATCGGGAGCCGCTGCACTCGCCGCGGCCTGATATGATAGCCAAGTATCCGACCTATAAGGACAAACCTGACCATTACCGCGTGTTCACCAGGTACAGGAGTGAGCAGAAAGCTGACTGGGTGAAAAAATTTCCCCTTATCCTCACCACCGGTCGCATGGTCGAATACATGGGCGGGGGCGCGGAAACACGCAGCAACAAATACCTGGCCGAACTGGCGCCCCATATGTATGCGGAGATCAACATCGTTACCGCCAACAATTACGGCATCCGCAACGGTGAACAGATCTGGATAGAATCGCCCAACGGCGGCAAGATCAAAGTCATGGCCAAGGTCACTGACCGGGTGGATGAACAGACCATCTTCCTGCCCTTTCATTTTGGCGGTGAGTTCATGGGCAGGTCGCTGGCAGCCAATTATCCGGAAGGTACGGTACCCTATGCCCTTGGTGAGGCGGCCAACGTGGTCACCAATTATGGCTATGATATTGTAACCCAGATGCAGGAAACCAAAACCGGTCTCTGCAAAATCAGCAAGGCCTAAAAAGGTAAGTGATCAGGGGCACCGCATCTTCGCACGGTCACGACTGTCCGCATAGTGGGCTATAGCGACCAGTCGCGCCTGCACGAATCTACGGCACCCCTGACCACTTACAAGATTTGGAAATGTGAAACCGTATCACCACAAATCCTGGAACAGGATACGGTTGAGGAGATAAATTATGGCACGAATGAAATTTCTCTGCGATGTGGAACGCTGCATCGACTGTAACGGCTGTGTGGTCGCCTGCAAGGAAGGCAACCAGGTTCCGGTGGGGATCAACCGCCGCCGGGTCATCACCATTGGCGAGGGCAAACCGGGAGAAAAGTCCATCTCGGTCGCCTGCATGCACTGTTCGGATGCGCCATGCATCGCCGTCTGCCCGGTGGATGCCATCTACCAGCGTGAAGACGGTATTGTCCTGGTTAACAAAAAGACCTGTATCGGCTGCGGCTACTGCTTCATGGCCTGCCCGTTCGGAGCGCCCCAGTTTCCGAGCGGCAAGGTATTTGGTGCCCGCGGGGCCATGGACAAATGCACCTTCTGCGCCGGTGGCCCGGAAAAGACATTCAGTGACGAAGAAAAACAGCTCTACGGCCAGAACCGGATTGCCGAGGGCAAGGTGCCGCTCTGTGCCGCCATGTGCGCCACCAAGGCCCTGATGGCCGGCGACGCAAACGTGATTGCCGACGCCTACAGAAAACGCGTCTTTGCGCGCGGTTCCGGCGCAAATGCCTGGGGATGGGACAGGGCCTACGGCAAAAAATAACCGACAATCAGGGACAGCGGATTTCCGCTGTCCCTGATTCGACTTTCCGGTATTTTCATTGTCTATTTTCCCAGGATTTTTCCCCAGGATATTTTCCAGGAGACAGCCATGAACATTAAAAAAAATTTCCGGGTTATCCTTCCCGTCGGCGTATTGGCGCTTGCCGCGGTTGCCTGGGCCGGGAGTCCGCAAATTCTCCAACCAGCCGGACCCGGCCCGTCAACCGCTTCATTTACTGCCATCAACAAGGTTTTTACCGGTGACTGGCAGCAGTACGGGCAACTCTTCACCTCCTGGCAGGGGGGACTGTTTAACCGGATTTTTCTCCTGATTCTGACCATTGTGCCGGTTGTTTTTCTATTGCATTACATCATTATCGGCGCCAAATCGTTTTCCCATGCAGGCACACCGATCAAATTTTTCGGCATACTCACCCGTTTTCTGCACTGGCTGGCAGCCCTTTCCTTCTCGTTGCTGGTTATTACCGGGCTGATGGTGGTTTTCGGAAAATTTATCGGCGGCGGACCGCTGGTCATGTCCGGCAGGTCCGTCCATCTGATTGCCGCTATTGTCTTCTGCCTGTCAGCAGCCGGCCTGTTTCTGATCTGGCTCAAGGACATGCTGCCCATGCCCCATGATATCCTCTGGCTGCTGATCATGGGCGGCTACTTGAGCAAAAAGAAAAAACCGGTTCCGGCGGGCAAGTTTAACGCCGGCCAGAAGGTCTGGTTCTGGCTGGCAACTGTCGGCGGCGGGATCATGGCCTGGAGCGGCTACACCCTCTATTCCTTTGCCGCCCCGGTAGACCAGATCCGGCAGATGGCAATTCTGCACAACCTGCTGGCAGCTGGCCTGGTCGCTTTTTTTATCATCCATCTCTATATGTCGCTCTTTGCGGTCAAAGGGGCAATCTCCAGTATGCTGACCGGTTATAAATCCAGGGAAGAGGTTGCAATAATGCACAGCCGCTATAAAATTTGACATTAACACTCCATTGCTCTACCCTTGGGCGGGTCCTGACCGGGATCCGCTCTTTTTGGTTGCGGATATACCGGTCAGAGCCCATCGACCATCTTCCCAGTTTTATTAAGGTAAAAGAATGCCCCCTATCGTTAGCTTTATCGGCTGGCACAACAGCGGCAAGACCACGCTGGCAAGCCAGGTGGTGCGCCACCTGCACAATCGTGGTTATACCGTTGCCGTGATCAAGTCCACCAAGGAACACAATATCGACTGTGATCAGGAGGGAACGGACACGGAAATCTATCGCAGAAACGGCGCGGCCGGGGTCATGCTGGTTGCGCCGGACCAGATGCTCATCCGGACCCCAAGCCAGGAAAAAAACCTGCCAGCCCTGGTCCACCGCTATTTTGCCGATGTTGATATTGTCATTGCCGAGGGATTCAAACATGCCCGCAGAATTGCCAAGGTGGAGGTCAACCGTGGTGAAGAAAAAGAACTGCTCCGCGATCAGGTAACCGGCGTTATTGCCGTTGCCACGGACCGCAGGCTTGTCGGTGACTACGTGTTTCGCCTGGACGAGAGCCGCGAACTGGCTGATTTTCTGGAAAAACGATTTCTTGCGGGAGAAAAAGTAGTTCCGGAACGGGTCAGTCTTCTGGTTGATGGGAAAAAAATCATCCTCAAGGATTTTGTCCAGGACATCCTGGCCAACACGGTTTCCGGCCTGGTCTCAAGTCTGAAGGTCACCGATAAACCCGACACCATAGAACTGCGCATCCAATTTGGAAAAGACATCAGGAACCCGGCAGACAGGATGGAGAAAAAATAACCACAATGAAGACCATTGGACTGCTTGGCGGTATGAGCTGGGAATCGACCCTCACCTATTACACCCGGATCAATACAGGTATCCGGGATGCCCTGGGAGGGCTGCATTCCGCGAAAATTATCCTCTACAGTGTAGAATTCAGCGCCATTGAAAGACTGCAAAATCTGGGGCAATGGGGCAAGGCTGGAGAACAACTGGCCGATGCGGCGAGGAAGATCGAATCGGCAGGGGCCGATTGTCTGCTGATATGCACCAACACCATGCACAAAGTAGCGGAAGAAGTGGAGGCAGCGGTCTCAATTCCACTCCTGCACATTGCTGATGCCACTGCTCTCGCCATAAAAAACAGGGGGATAAACAGAATCGGCCTCCTCGGTACCCGGTTCACCATGGAAGATGACTTTTACAGGGGCCGGTTAGAAAAAAAATTCAATATTGAGGTCTGCATTCCCGAAGATAAAAATCGCACCATGGTCCACCGGGTGATTTATGATGAACTCTGTTGCGGGATCATCAGTGACGATTCCAGAAATGCCTTCCTCCAGGTGGTTGAAGACCTGGCCCGAAAAGGCGCCCAGGGTGTTATTCTGGGTTGCACTGAAATTTCCCTCCTTATTGGCAGTCAAGATACCTCCATCCCGCTTTTCGACACCACGGCAATTCATGCGGACGCAGCTGTCCGTTTTGCCCTCTCGCCATGCAGGTGAAAGGAGAGACGGTGCGGCCGACCTACGACCTCAGGCGCATGGCCACCTGATGAAACTTCTGCTCACAATCGACAAAAACATCGACAATATCCGGATCGAAATGATGTCCGGCCTCCTTTATAATAATCTGAACGGCCTGTTTGTGTGAAAGCTGCTTGCCATATTTTCCCGCTGAGGTGATTGATTCATAGGTATCGGCAAGGGCGACAATTCTTGCTTCAAGGGGAATTTCTCTGCCGACCAGTCCAAATGGATAACCGCTGCCGTCCCATTTTTCATGATGGAAGTAGGCAATATTTTTTGCATATTCCAAAAAACCGCTATCCACATCCGACGACTTTTCCATGGCCTTGATCACATCACCTCCAAAAATAGTATGCTGCCGGACCAGGGCCTTGTCCTGGTTCGATAATGGGCCGGATTGAAAAAGAATATCATCGGTGATCGCCACCTTGCCTATATCATGAAGAACAGATGCCATGGCCAGGTCTGAAACGGCACTGCCTGCCAGCTTTCCCTGGTATTCCGGTTTGCGGGCCAGAAATTCGGCAAGCAGCCGACTGTATTCCCGAATCCGTTTCAGGTGATTTTTTGGCGTTACGTCCCGGTACTCAGACAATCGGGCCAGGGCCATGATCGTTGCGTTTTCCGTCTGTTTCCGGACAAACAAGCCCTTGCGAACATCTTCTTCCATCCGTTTACGCACTGAAATATCCCTGATAATCAGTTGCAGGCCGATCAGCCGTTTATTCCGTTCCATTCTGTTACCGTTGATTTCCACCTCCAACTGCGCCCCACCAACTCCCATCAATCGCGCCTGGTAGTTGCAGACAACCTCACCGCCCGCAACCGCCTGCAGAAAATTCTGCTGAAATGACTCCCGCTCATTGGCAGGCAAACAATCTATGATATCTATTTCATCTCCCTGCGCCAGGCCCAGATGTTCATAAAAAGAGGGGTTTGCATAAATGACGCATCCATTTTTATCAACAAGAACCACATCATCAACAATATGGTCCAATAACCGACGGAAACGGTTTTCCGTTCTTTGATGCTCTTTTGAACGCCTGGCAATTTCCTCCTCCAAGGCCTCCGCCTGCTCATCAAGATACCTTGCCGCCTCCTGCTCCTGCAGATGCAGGGAAAACGATTCCTTTCTTGAATCGGTTTCAAACCAGCTCTGTATAGTCACCAACAGAACAAAGCAAACCAGGAAAAACACATTGTTGATAAAGATATCCATATGTCCATTGAGGTCTGGGCCGGACCAGAAAACCGCTGTCAGATATCCGGCCAGGGCAAACAGGCCGCTTATCATTGTCTGGACCGGAGTCAGGGGCATCATGACGGCAAAGACAACTATGGCAAGAATAAAACCGATAAAATACTCGGACGTGATCCCCCCGGTCCTGATAACCATAAAACAGAGGACAAGAAGGGAGACCCCATACAGGGCAAAGGCGAAAATTATGGTATACCGGTATGTCGTATCCTGAGCATTAAGGAAGAAAAGAAAACAACAAAAAACAAGGACCGCTATCCGGGAATAAAAAAGCTCTCCATAATGGCCGGGGACGAGTAAATAGTCGAGAGGTGCATAGAAGAGAAATAATGCCCCTGTCATCAACAGGAGGTATGTCATTCGATGGTGAAACAGACGACGCAGCTCTTCCATGTAGGGCTGCTGCATATCCTCCGGCAATCGGCAAACCATTGAAATTGACTTATTGTAAAAGAATCTTCATGCGAATCTGTTTAAAATCTGCCTCCTGTTCAAGAAAGGCGTCCACCACCTGCGGATCAAAATGACTCCCCCGGTCCCGAACAAGAATCTTTCGGGCCTGTTCATGGGACAGGGCCTGTTTGTAACACCGCCTCGAGGTCAGTGCGTCATACACATCCGCTAAGGCGACAATCCTAGCGGCAAGAGGAATATCGGTTGCACTCAGTCCTTCAGGATAGCCACTGCCGTCCCATTTTTCATGATGAAAATGGGTGATCTGCTGACCCATGGCCAAAAAGGAAACATTGCCGGCATCCCGACGGGCTTCGGCAAGCACATCTCGACCATAGATGCAATGCCTTTTCATAATCTCAAATTCCTCGCTGCTGAGTTTACCGGGCTTGAGCAGAATCTTGTCTGGAATACCAACCTTGCCAATGTCATGGAGGACCGAAGACAGGGTTATGTCCTCGAGAAACGAAGGGGTGATCAGGTGCTGCAGGCCGGACCGCAGGGAAAGGGCCCGGGTCAGCAGACGGGTGTACTCACGGATCCGTTCAAGATGGGCCCCGGTATCCTGATCACGATATTCGGCAAGTTTGGCAAGACCAAGGATTGCCGTCCGTCGTGAATGATCGATCAAACGGGTTGATTCCAGCATCTGCTGTTCCATCTTCCTGCGGTTGGTTATATTGCGCAGCACCAACTGACAGCCGGAAACGCCATGATCTATGTCCACCCAGCTACCGCTTATTTCAACGGTCAATTCCTTGCCCGCCGCCGTCACCATTGTTGTTTCAACTCCGTATACAGGTGATCTGCCGGAAAAGCGTGGTAATATCCCGGCAACAATCTCCCTGCGGCGCTTACCCGCAAAATAGTCAAAAAGACAGCGAGAATTCACCGCCGGATCGGTAATGGCGAACTCACTTGCAAAACGATTGTTGCAAAGCAGGATATTAGCCTGATCATCGACAACAGCGACCATGTCCAATATATTTTCATACAGTTCACTGAAACGAAACTTCAACTCCTCCAACTGTTGCAACCGCTGCTCAACAAGATAGGCAAGATCGCCCGTGTAAATCTCCAGCTCATTACGCAGTTGATGCATTTTCCTGCGCCCCTGCCATATGGACCGACGAATTTTCATATCATCGTGGGCCTTGACACCAATTGCAAGTAGAACAGAAAAATAGAAAACCGTATTTGTTATCGCATGAACAATCTCTTGTCGGGTCAAAGGATAACCTGAAATCAATTGGATACCCAGATATACGGCATACATGGCGATCCCTATACATACAACCTGGGAAACGGTCATGGGAAGAACCGAAAAAGCAAAATAAGCAGTGAGTACTATGCCTATATAATAAGGGGAGGAAAATCCGCCGATATGAATGATCATCATGGAGATGGTATAGCTGGCAGCAACAAGCGCCATCCCCATCAGCAACAGGGCATGACGCCGCAATGATCGAAAATGAAGTAGGCCGAGCAGGACAAGCACAAAAATGGCCAGTGCGAGGCGATAGGAAAGGAAAAGGCTAAAAACAGATCGATGGACGAAATAATCAAGCAGGGAAAAAAAAAGAACAAAGAGAATTCCTAACCAAAGGATAGGTATGGCCTTCCGGACAAAAAGTTTGGATAACTCATCAGCAAAACTTGTGCTGATACTCTCCGGAACAGGCATAAAATATTACTCCCTGACGGCAAGAGCAAACAGATTGATCTGTTCTTCTTCACTCAAAATGGCTGCCGTGCCAAAAGGGGTATCGGCAAACAGAGCGGCTAATTGATCACGACGACGATAAATCAACTTCCAGCGCAAAATCCGGTCCATGAAAACAGCATCTTCATGGAAATCAAAATTACCGAGGATCAAGGTGCCGCCGGGTTTGAGATGATGATAACAGCGGGTGATCAATTTTTTAAACAAACGGTCCTCCAGATAGTCACAAAGTCCGGCCGAATAAATAATGTCTTGTTGGTCTATCCGATGTTTCACCCTGCCCAGAGACCACTTGATGACATTTTCCTGCATAAGCTTAATATCGGCTCCATGAAAAAAGGTGTCGACGTACTTATTGGTATACTCCAATGCCTCGGCATCGATATCCACGCACAGCGCTTTGATCAGAGAACCGTATTCACAGCGGGAGAGAAAATCAAACAACTCTCTATTTGGTCCGCAGGCCAGGTTCATAATGGAAATTTGATTTCCCTGTTGGGCCAGGGGGGCTGTCAACCTGGCAAGCTGGGCAGCCAACAGACGGCGTCGGCCACGAATGGCTTTTGAAGAAGGCCGGTCCAGGCAAAAGGCATCGATTATTTCACCAATTTTTCCTTCTCCTTTGGGGATATTTTCATATATATGCTCAATCATGAGAAAATCACCGGCATATCCCTTGGGTTTGTGATAGCTGCGCTCAGCATGACGACTGCGCATAAAATAGGGATAGACCTCCTTGAAAATATATCCCCAGAAAATGTCCTCATATCCCGATCCTGCCACCTGTTGTTCCAGCAATGGCATACTCGCGGCAAACCTCTCCAGAACTTCCTGACAATCCTGTCGTATTTTATCTTCTTCATGGTCAGACACGGATTCATGAATCAGCAGAGACATGTTAAAAAAATCCATGGAAATCCGCTCCACCTGCTCGTGGATTTTCTGCCATAATTCGGAACGCACCAGACTCGGTGGCAGGGGTTTCGCCCCTGTATACTTGCAAGAACGACGGTCAGCAATTGAATCCGCATAAGCGGCTACTGGTGAAGTTTCACCGGAAAGTCGACGGAACTTTGCACATATCTTTCGGGTGAGATAGAGGAGAAAGTCGATGTACAGATCAGGCTGTTTCTCTCTGATCGTCTCCATTACCTCCCGGGTAAAAACCCCAATATCGGCTTCCTCGGAGGCTTCAATTGTCCTTACCCTTGTACCTTTATCAAAGAACCCTATTTCGCCGAAAAATTCACCGGCACCAATCAGGGCAACGGTAATCTTTGTCTGACGGGCACCGGTATAACTGACCTCCACAGTTCCGGACTCGACATAATAAAAACCCTCGGATTCCGTTTTCGGAGACAGCACAGGGTCACCGGGGGCAAAGTGTTTTTTCGACGCAAAGGAAAGAACTTCGGCGATGAGTTCCTGGGTAGTCGACCAAGCTCGTAATGGTACGGTTGCAGTCATACTCTTTGGCTCCTGCATTATTCACCCCCGGAAAAAGGAAACGGATAATCGACTGGAAAAAACCAGCTTATATATTGTTATTATGCGGGAGGAATTCCTACAATTCAAGAAAATTATAGCCGGCTGGAAAAGTATTGCGTCTGAAAAAAGAGACTTGCGATCTTGATGCAGACAGGGGAAAAAAGATGGCCGATTTAAGAGATGGTGGGGAACCTGACCTGTTTTTGCGGAATCAAGTCAATACTGAAGCAATTGCCCGTTGCAGTTCATCAAGCTTAAAAGGCTTTGAAACCGCTGCCATAAATCCGTGTTCCCGAAAGTTGGCCATCACCGGATCATTGAAATAGCCGCTGGCCACAATCACTCTGGCGTCCGGGTCAATGGCGAGAATTTCCCGCACCGCCTCCCGGCCGCCGATCCCACCGGGAATGGTCAGATCCATAATCACGCAATCGATTGCCTGCTCCGTGCCCAGTAACTCCCGGTATTGCTCTATGGCCTCCCGGCCGTCACCGGCAAACAGAACCGTATGTCCGAGATACTCAAGCTGTGATTTGACGACTTTTTTCACCAGTTCTTCATCATCCATCACCAGTATACGTGCCGGTTGCCGCCGGTGACCATTTTCTTCCATATCCATCCCCTGCCTATGCTTTTGATCGACATCAGATGCCGGTAAATAAATGGTGAAGGTCGTGCCGATATTCGGAGTCGATTTGACGAATATCCGCCCCTTATGCTTGCTGACAATGGAGTGGCATATTGCCAGTCCCAGGCCACTGCCCGTTTCCTTGGTGGTATAAAAAGGATCAAAAATTTTATCAATAATCTCCGGTGGAATGCCCGAGCCCGTATCGGAGATGACAATTTTTACATATTTTCTTTGCTCCATTTCGGGAAAGGGTTCCGATGCCCCGTTACCAATATTTGCACATTTGATGCGCACTGTCCCTCCGTCCTCCATGGCCTGCCTGGCATTGATGATAATGTTCTGTATGACCTGGCTGATCTGTCCCTTGTCCACGTGTACCGGCCACAGATCATCGGGAAAATCATAGGAGCAGGACACAGAACTTCCACGCAGCACAAAATCGGCGGAATCCTGGATCAGCCGACACAGGGAAGCCGTCTCCCTGATGGGTTCGCCGCCTTTGGCAAAGGTAAGGAGCTGTTTGGTCAGTTTTTCAGCCCGACCGCAGGCCTTCAAGGCATCATCGAGCAGGGAGGCGGCCCGTACATCCGTAGAGGTCATTTTTCTTGTTAATTCAATATTGCCGGTGATTGCCGACAGGATATTATTGAAATCATGGGCTATTCCCCCAGCAAGCACTCCAAGCGATTCCAGTTTCCGGACCTTGAGCAGTTCCTCTTCAATTTTCCTTTCGTTGGAAACATCCCGAAACACAAGAACAACACCGATCACCCGGGAATCACGGTCACGGATGGGCGCACAGCTATCGGCAATACTGCGCACCTTACCATCTTTGGCCCGTAATGCGCGGTGATGGGAAAAACCAACAGCAGTCCCCTGACGAAAAACCATGTCAACCGGATCTTCCACCGGCCCGTTGGTCTCTTCATCCACAAGGGAAAAAACCCTGGAATAGGGCATGCCCCGTGCCTCTTCAAAGCTCCAGCCCGTCAACTGTTCCGCAACCCTGTTCAAGAGAACGACAGCTCCTTCCATATCAACGGCAATGACCCCTTCACCTATACTGCGAAGGGTGACAGCAAGGCGCTCCTGTTCGGCTACAAGCATCTGCTCATTTTTCTTTTTTTCGTCAATATTACGGACCACAGCAATGATATAGGCCCTGCCGGCAACTTTTGTCAGGGTCAACCCTATTTCGGTCCAAAAGAGTTCACCATTCTTTCTCCTGGACAACCATTCAAAGGTCTGTGGCCCCTCATTTGCTGTGCGTTGCATATACGAAATGGCCTCTTCCTCGTCATAGGGATGCTCTCCCAGGCTGAGGTCTCCCACCCGTGCCTTTAAAGCCTCCTCATAGGTAACACCATACATTTCAAGCATGGTCTTGTTGACATCAAGGATGGAGCCGGATTCAGGGTCATGGATAAAGATGGCCTCATTGGGCGCATTAAAGATCGCCTGCAGATAATTTTTATTCTCCTGCAGTTTTCGGGTGCGTTCGGCGACTTTACGCACCAGCTTGCCCTGGACTTGCAACAGAGCGTCTTCAGCTTCTTTTCTCCGGACGATCTCCCTTTTCAGCCTGGTGTTCCAGAACCAGAAAAACCCTATGGCAAACAGGGAAAACAACGCTATGACGGCCAGACGCTGATAAATGATCTTTTTCGACATGCCGACTGAATACCCGGCGGCAAGCCACCGGTTTCGTATTGCCTCGGCATCCTGGGGTGAAATCGAACGAATCCCCTTATTGAGGATCCCCACAAGGGGCAGCCAGTCCTTCCGAACAGCCATGTATAGAAGCTGACGCTCCAGGGAAACGGGGGCGGCTACACGCAGATTGGTAATATTAAGTTTACGTATCCAGTAGGTGCAAACAGCGAGATTGCCGATAAAGGCATCATCCTCGCCCCTGGCTACGGCCAGGATTGTCTCTTTCAACGTGTCATAATAATGGGGTGTCAGGCTGGTATGCTCCTGGATCCAGGCCGCATGGGAGGTGTTTGCCTGGACGGCGATATTCAGCCGAGCCAGATCCGGTACACCCGAAATAAACGGGGCATCGGCGCGGCAGAAAACCATACGGTAAAAACCGAGATAGGGAATGGAGTAGGCCAAAAACCGGGACCGTTTTTCGGAAAAACCCACTGCCGAAAGCATGTCGATTTCTTTGCTTTTGGCCCTGCGTACCACCTCCTGCCAGCTCAATCCGTGCACAACCTCAAGATGAAGGCCCAGACGTTTGTTGAGCAACTTGATATAATCAGCGGCAAAACCACAGTAATTCCCGTTGTCATCAATGTATTCAAAGGGTGCGAATTCTGGATCAATGCCGACCCTGATCACTGGATGCGATTTAATCCATGCCTTTTCCGGTTTGGTAAGATAGACCTGTTCAGCCTCAACATGAAGCCGCATTGAAATATCCGACACATAGGAATTAATAATGTGGGCGATTGCCGAATCCGGATTCTGGCGGGCCTCTTTCAGGTACCGGTCAATGGTCACCTTCAGATAAGCGGTGGAGGCTTTATTTTTGGGAAAAGCGAATTTCAGGTGCCGTGGATTAAAGGCCACCGTTGTCGGCAGGACATCATACAGCTCCTGGGAGGTAGACCCGAACAGCCGATTGACAACGCCGACATCGGCGAGATCATTCTGCAGGGCCTGAAATACATTCTGATAATTATCAAATTCGACAAATCGGCAAGAAATATTAAACTTTTTGACCTGGTTGCGTATTCCCTCTTCACCATCGGCATGGATACTTCCCCGCATAACGGCGACGCGTTTTCCCGCAAGATCGGGGATATTGTCAACATGCAGCCCCGGACGGGTATACAGTGTCCCCCAGTTGACGAAAACCGCCTCATCTGAAAAATCGTATATCCCTGCTCTTTGAGTGGAATAGGCGACATCGGGCATGATATCTATGCGGCCGGATTCGAGATTACGCAATCCCTGCAACCAGCTTCCTGGAACCCATTTAAGGCGCCAGTTTTCATTTTTTGCTATAACCGCAAGAATTTCCGGGAAAATCCCCTTTGGCGCGCCCTGATGCCCACGAAAAAGTTTAGGCGGGTTGTCATAATAGCCAACCCGCACCACCTTTGCCTCCCCGGCCCAGACAGACAAAGGAGCACAGGCTACAACAGCCCAGTAAAGGATGGCGATCAACCGGAAAAAGCCCGAACCATATATTCTGCCCAATTGATAAATGGTCATGAAAACCACCGGGTCCCTTCACTGGAGAGACAGAGTCTTTGTCCTGAATTAAGGCCTGATAGCGGTAAAAAGCCAAATATTTTCAAATATGGCCGGATAAAAGCTAATTCGCGGGGTTACGTACAGAAACAGAACACCATCCCCACCTTGAGGGGCGAGGATAGGGCAGAGGTAAAGAAGTAGTAAATCTTCCGCGTTTACCCGGATATAAGGAGCAGCTTTTCCCGCCTTTATGCCTGGTATTTTGTCTCACTCACCGATAACGCAGGGGAGCTTACCTACTTTTTACCATGACTCATTCTCAAAAAAAAAGCGAAAACTTTCAGGATTTAGAGCCGGAAAATGGAAAACATATAATTCTGAAAGGTTCGGCTCCGGGCGATTTGCGTAAACAGGAGGAGGAAAAAGGTGAGCTATCTTCTGTATTGCAGCTCATATAAAACAAAAATGGAAAAAAAATTTTCTGAAAATACGCATGCAATACTGTTCTCATGTGATATTTTCATCTTTCAAAATTCATCTTTCAAAGTTTGTGCCTCTCAGCGCTGATCGTCTATTATATCCCTTGGTGGGTTTGCAGTAATTCATTCGGCACAGAAATTTTGACCAGTCGAACCTTATGACTTCGAGGGAACTCCCGTTTTATTATTACCTTTAACAGACGGGATAAGCCGGCGGCTTCAACAATGTGCTCCTGTCTGATAAACCCGTGCTCAACCAGGAAATACCTCTGGTCTGACAGGCGGAACACGGCAACGCTGCGGTCCCGTTTAAACGATAACAGCTCCAGGCCAAACGGTGGATCGGCCTTTGCGAGCAGCCGAAGAACATGGGGCCGCAGGGATTCAATGGAAATCAAGGACATAAGAAGGACAAAAGTTTAAATTATCATTAAATGATCATTGAACAATTTTCGGCATGGCGGGCAGGACCAGGTTGCCAGATGCTGACCCGATTCTCTATCCGACCGTCATCAAATGCGGACGGCATTGCCAGCCTTTCCATTGACAGCGCCCTTACCTGCAACCATTTGTTATGGTTTGATTTTATGACATGACACCCATATCGTCATTTATCCCGATTTTACAATGCCATCAATTGACAAAGAAAAATGAGTGTGGTAGCAAGAAAGGTCATGCCACAATGTGAACACTGATAGGGCATATTGTCCGGAACCTTTTTTGGCGCTTCAAGTATAGAACAACAATGCCCTGTCGTTTTTTTTTACCTGTTTCCGCCAGCGACGATGAAGTAATGCCAACGTCTTGCCAACCGGTCTTGTCGGGATCTGTTGAGCGCAAGGCCGAATAACTGCCGAATCCGGGAGAGCCGCTAATTATGACCCGCTGCCAGCGAGTTTCCCTCAACAGTTTTGGAAGATACCATGAGCAGTAGAAAAAAAAATCCCGTATGGGCCTTCTTTGCCTCGGTCAGGCTGGCTCTTTTTCTTCTTTTTATTCTTGCCGCAACCTCGATATTCGGCACGGTTATCCAGCAGAACCAGCCGGCGGCGCAATACGTCAAAGAATATGGGGAAAAGACAGCCCACCTGTTCCAGGTTCTTGAACTGACCGATATGTATAATTCCTGGTGGTTCCTCAGCCTCCTGGGAATTTTCAGCCTTAATCTTATTGTCTGCAGTCTTGAACGAATCCCCAATGTTATCCGGCTGGTCAAAAAGGACAATCTGACTATAAAGACGGAACAGCTTGCCAGGATGAAGATCAGGAAAACACTTGCCCTGCCCCTTCCACCTGAACAAAGTGTCCGGCGAGTGACCGATTATCTCCATGGCAGGGGATGGAAAACCACAAAAAGAGAAAAGGACGGCGGTATCCTGCTCTTTGCCCAGCGGGGTGCGTGGACCAGGTTTGGTGTGTATATCGTTCACCTTTCCATCCTGGTCATCCTGATCGGGGCGGTTATCGGCTCACCAACCTTTGCCCGCAAGGTGCTCCATAACGAAAAGTTCGCCTTTAAAGGCTCGATCATGATTCCGGAGAGCCGGGAAACAAATTTCATTTACTCATTTGCCAACGGCAAAAAAATAGATCTGGGATTCACTGTTCGCTGTAATTATTTTACCATCGAATACTACGCAAACGGCATGCCCAAGACCTATCTTTCCAAAGTGAGCGTGCTGGAAAACGGCAAACCTGTTCCCTTAAAAGACGGCTCAACCGTCCATGATCTCAAGGTCAACAAACCTCTCACCTACAGGGGCATTACCTTTTACCAGTCTTCCTATCAGCCATATTCGGATTTTCTGACCGTTCTTGTGGACAAAAAGACCAATCAGAAAGAGAACCGGATCATTGGTGGCGGCACACAAATCAAATCAAAGATACTGCCTGTTTCCTTTGGCATCATCAACCAGGAGGTCCGTGGCGAGGCCGTACAGCGAATAAAGATATGGTTCTCCGACAATCAGGCCGATCCAGCGATCTTCTGGGTGAACAACGGCCAGAAGGCCATTATCAAACGGCCCTCAGGCGAGTATGAACTGACGGTTAAACAGCTCTACGCAACCGGTCTCCAGGTCACCAAGGACCCTGGGGTCTGGTTTGTCTATGTTGGCTGCGGGATGATGCTTTTCGGGCTCTTTGTCGCTTTTTTCATGTCCCATCGCAAGATTTACGCCTTTATCCGGGAAGAGGCCGGACAGACCACCCTGATTTTCGCTGGCAGCGCCCATAAGAATAAGGTAGGCTTTGAAAAAGTATTTTCCAGATTGGTTGATGAGTTTCAACAACAGATGGCCTGAGCTCACCCCCTTTTTGCTCTGAGAGATCAGGTTATGGATTCAGAAGAAAGAAGCCCCCTTGGCGATTAATCAAACTTCATGGAATAACGAATGAACAGCTCACAACTCTTTGGCATCACGACGCTCTGTTATCTGCTTTCCGCGGTTTTTTACGTTGCCCTGCTGGTGTTCAAAAAGAAAAAAGTCGGCACCATCGGTCTTGGGTTTGCCATTATCGGCGTTCTCGTCCAGACAGCGGCCATTGGCCTGCGCTGGCTGGAATCCTATCAGATGGGAATCGGTCATGCGCCGCTCACCAATATGTACGAATCCCTGGTTTTCTTTGCCTGGTGTACCACCCTGTTTTATATTTTTATGGAGTTTAAATTCAAGGCCAGGGTGGTGGGCGCCTTTGTCATGCCCTTTGCGGTGGCGGCCATGGCCTACGCCTCCTTTGCCAAGCGAATCAACCAGCAGATCAGTCCGCTGGTGCCGGCCCTGCAGTCGAACTGGCTTCTGGCCCATGTTATCACCTGTTTTATCGGCTATGGCGCCTTTGCCGTGGCCGGTGGTCTTGGCCTCATGTACCTGCTGAAAAAGTCCGGCATCAAAAAGGGAAAGAAGCAGGATTCCTTTACAGGCTCCCTGCCCGAATTGAAAGTCATTGATGATCTGACCCATAAAACCATTATCTTCGGTTTCATGTGGCTGTCCGCCGGTATCATCACCGGCGCGGTATGGGCCAATGAGGCCTGGGGCACCTACTGGAGTTGGGATCCTAAGGAAACCTGGTCGATTATCACCTGGTTTATCTATGCCTCAACCCTGCATGCCCGCTTTACCAGGGGCTGGAGCGGCAGCCGTATCGCCTGGCTGGCCATTATCGGGTTTATATCCGTATTTTTCACCTACTTCGGTGTCAATTTTCTCCTTTCCGGCCTGCACAGCTATGGCGCCAGCTGAAAAGCGGTTCGTCAAAATGCCTTCACAGGCACCAAACTTGAACAATTAAGAAAAAAGCCGCCCGGCATGGGCGGCTTTTTTCTTAATTGTTGCCACCCGCTGAAAGCCAGCGGCAAAATTTCTAATCATCTGTATGCATCCGGGAAATATCGCCGATACGCAGGACCAATTGCCGCAGGAC
Organism: Desulfobulbaceae bacterium; assembly: GCA_027011235.1. Lineage (GTDB taxonomy): Bacteria > Desulfobacterota > Desulfobulbia > Desulfobulbales > Desulfobulbaceae > DRLX01. Next base: position 16,438 of record JALVAI010000088.1, on the reverse strand, counting down.
GGTCAACAGGTTGAGCCGGTTGGTCCGCAACTGTTCATCTTCCGCCATAACCATGACCTCATCGAAAAACCGATCCACCGGCCCCTTCATCTGTAAAAGAACTTCCAGGGCCCGGTCATAGTCCTGGGCATCAATCAACGGCTGCGCCTCGCTGCGCACCCGTTCAACCACCTCATGCAGTTCTTTTTCCGCCTCCTCGACCAGCAGGTCTGCACGCACATCGGTTGTTTCATTTTTTTTGGTGATATTCCTGATCCGTTTGAATGAACCGGAAAGAACAACAAAGGCCTCACGGCCACGAATGTTTTTCAAGGCCTCGATACGAAGCAGACAGTCCCGCAGATCGTCAAAATCAACCGATGTGGCGGCCTTGATGACATCCTGATCATAACCGCCGGCAAGCAGTTCATTTTCAAAACGAAGCCGAATAAATGCCACCACCTCAGCCACTATCCTGGAATCGGTCTCGACAATCCCTTCATAGCCCGCAAGGGCACGGGTCAGCATGTCTTTCAGGGACAGGGACAGATCAAGACCGCGAATAATATTTATCAGGCCGATTGCCTGGCGGCGCAGACCAAAAGAGTCCTTGTTACCAGTCGGCTTTTCTCCAATGGCAAAACAGCCGGCCAGGGTGTCGAGACGATCGGCTATACCAACGATTGCGCCCACCAGGGTCTGGGGAAGTTCACTACCTGCCCGCACGGGCATGTAATGCTCGGCAATGGCCACGGCAACCGGTTCCGGCTCTCCGTCGAGGCGTGCGTATTCACAGCCGATCACACCCTGCAAAGAGGGGAACTCTCCCACCATTTCCGTGAGCAGGTCAGCCTTGGCCAGGCGGGCCGCCCGGACCGCATGTTCCTTGACAGACGGATCCAGCTGATCGGCCAGCACACCGGCAAGGTGCGCCATACGGCCACTCTTGGCCTCCATGCTGCCCAGTTTCTGTTGAAAGATAATTCCGGAAAGTTTAGGCAACCGGTCCTCGAGGCGCTGCTTCTTGTCCTCGTTAAAAAAGAACAGGCCATCCTCAAGACGGGCACGGAGAACACGTTCATGTCCGCTTGCCGCCATCTCCTGATCATCAATTCTCGTATTGTTGACAGCGACAAAAAACGGCAGCAAATCACCATTATCCTTGATCACCGGAAAATATTTCTGATGTTCCCGCATAGATGTAACCAGGGCCTCACGCGGCAACACAAGAAATTTGTCATCAAATTCACCACATACACCCCAGGGAATCTCAACCAGGTTGGTAACCGTATCAAGAAGTCCCTCGTCAAGCAGGGGGCGGCCTCCGGCAAGCCCTTTGCTGGTGACCTCTTTTTCCCGAACCGCCTTTTCCACGGCCTCCTTTACAAGCTGTTTGCGGCGCGCGGGATCAACAATAACAAAATGTTTTTCCAGGGATTGCAGGTAGCCGGCGCTGTCCTGTACCGGGAAGAATTCAGGCGCCATGAACCGATGGCCGCAGGTTTGATCATTGCCTGTTATCCCCTCGATTTCAATTGGGATGACCTTGCCGTCATACAGGGCCAGCAGCCATTGCAGGGGCCGGGCAAAGGCCAGTGAACTATTGGCCCAGTGCATTGATTTCGGGAAGGGAATCTCGCAAACAAGATCAAGCAGCAGATCAGGCAGCAATTCCCTGGCCGGTTTACCCGGAACCTCTTCCACCAGCATCAGATATTCACCTTTTTTCGTTGTCACCACCTGCAGATCGTCAACATCAACCCCTTTGGAACGGGCAAAGCCGAGAGCGGCCTTGGTCGGTTTGCCCTCATTGTCAAAGGCGGCCCTGTATGCCGGCCCGATATGTTCGGTCTTTGTGTCCTGCTGTTTGTCCTGCAGCTCCTCCACCATCAGCGTCAGACGCCTGGGCGTGCCAACTGTGGAAATCCGCCCATGGGCAAGGCCAAGATCGGCCAGACGCCGCCCGGCAAAAGATTCCATAAAACTCAGGGCAGGCCCTATATAGCCTGCCGGTATTTCTTCTGTGCCAATTTCAAACAGCAGTTCGTTCATTGATTTTCTTCTTTCTCTTGGAAAAATTTTTCGATACCAATACGTTTCAGCGGGCAGACACCTCTGAATCCTCAACAACAGCGGAACATTTATCCCCTGATACCGTGGCAAAGATGGAAAAGCCGTGGGCAAGATTTTCCACAACAACCTGAAACCAGCGGATATCAGGATGGTCGGCTAAAACACGGCCGACACTGCGGCAGACAGACTCCACTGAACCGGCCGTCACAACACACTCTGCCAGGGAATCTTCAATCAGTTCAATCAACTCCTCAATCCAGATAAAGTGATAAAACCGGACAGCAACCGATGCCCGGCCCCAGAGCCCCATGGACCGGGGCAGCTCGCCGCTGCCGATATTTACGCCGGGCAGGTGAATTGGCACCTCTATCTCCAGGACCAGGTCATCATCTTGCTCCAGGGCGCCATGCATGCGGCACAGATACCTGTCTACCCCGATATCACTGCCGGAATGATCAGTTTGCAGAAAATAGGGAAATTCGATTTCAAGGTGGGCGGCCTCTGCCTCGAGCCGCTCCTTCATTTCCTGAAGAATAGTATGAAAATCGTCAAAACTGCAACGACCGTGAAACCGGTTGAGGATCTCCACAAACCGGCTCATGTGGGTGCCCTTGAACCTGTGCGGCAGGTTGACATACATGTTGACCGTGGCCACCGTCTGCTGGACCCGTTTTGCCCGGTCCAGGACCGTAATCGGGTAGGAGATTGTCTTTACCCCGACCTTGCGGATATTTATCCGCCTGTCATCACGCAGATTCTGAATATCCTTCATCGGTCAACAGGGGCAGGGTGGAAAACTCACAGCGTAGACATCAGGGCTGCTGGTGATGGGACCTTGCGGTCAATCATCAAGATATTTATGGACCGCCGCTTTCAGTTCATCCATATTGGCGGACTTGACGATATACTCTTCCGAGGCCCAGGTACCGAAATCCTGCTTGTACTCCTGGTAGGCGGAGCTGAGTATCACCGGCAGATCGGGCTTCATCTCCTTCATCTGCCGCAGCACCTCGATACCGTTCATGCCAGGCATATTTATATCAAGAATAACAAGGTCAGGCGGGTCCTCCCTGAACAGTTTAAGCGCCTCTTCTCCATTATAGGCAGAGGTAACGGAAAATCCTTCATCCTCGAATTCTTCCCGATATAAGAGCTGGATACCCTCTTCATCATCGACCAGGAGTATTTTTTTTTCAGCCATGGGTTCCTCCTACAGTTCCACCTCCCGTAGATACCGGCAGGCATCTTCTGGGGGCATTGGATTGATATAAAACCCGGATCCCCACTCAAAGCCGGCAATACTGGTGACCTTGGGAACAATTTCAAAGTGCCAGTGGTAATGCTCAAGCGGACTGGACCTGAGCGGTTGGGTATGGAGAACAAAATTATATGGTATACCGGGGATACAGGCATCAAGCCTGCGCAGGGTCTCTGAAAAAATATCAGTCAGAGAGGACAGGGTGTGATCGGCCTGTTCGATATAGGAAGAGTCATGGCGCCGGGGCATGATCCACATTTCAAAGGGCGTTCTGGGCGCAAACGGCGTCAGGGTGACAAATTCATCATTCTCGCAGACAAGACGGACATTCTGCTGCATTTCCTGGCGGATTATATCGCAAAAAATACATCGATCTTTATATTTGAAATAGGAGAGACTGCCGTCAAGCTCGGACACCACCATGCGCGGCACCACCGGCAGGGCCACAAGCTGGGAATGGGAATGCTCAAGAGAGGCGCCGGCAGCCTTGCCGAAATTCTTGAACACCATGACATAGCGAAAACGGGGGTCTTTGGCAAGATCGCGAATGCGCTCCTGAAAGGCCCTGAAGGTAAGGATCATCTGTTCATGGGGCAGGTAGGCAAATCGGTCGTCATGGCTCGGACTTTCCACTATGACCTCATGGGCGCCGATACCGTTCATCCGGTCGTAGAGGCCTTCTCCCTGTTTGTCGAGGTCTCCTTCAATGACCAGGGCCGGATATTTATTGGGAACGACGCGAAGGCGCCAGCTTGAGGAATTGGGCGGCATGCCCGGTTCGCGTCCATAGACAAGGACTTCGGGTGGCGTGGTTTTTTCATTGCCGGGACAGAGCGGACAGAAACCACCCTTGGTCTCGACATCTTCAATTATAAAATCCGTGGGCCGCTTTCCCCGTTCCCGGGCAATAATAATCCAGCGGCCAAGGATTGGGTCTTTCCGTAATTCAGGCATATACGATTACCGGCCCTGTTCCTTTTCCTGCTTTTCCTGCAAGGTCTTGCACTCTATGCAGAGTTCCGCCACCGGCCGGGCCTCCAGGCGCTTGATGGATATTTTCTCTCCGCATTCCTGACAGATTCCATAGGTGCCGCTTTTGATGCGCGCCAATGCCTCATCGATCTTTTCCAAAAGTTTTCGCTCACGCCCCCTGAGGCGAAGTTCAAAACTGCGGTCCGACTCCACGGTAGCCCGATCATTGGGATCAGGAATATTCCCGGACTGGGCGTTCATTTCGGACAGGGTCTCTTCGACATCGGCATAGATGTCTTTTTTCATCTCCTCAAGCTGCTGCCTGAGTTTTTTCAGCTCATTATCCTTCATAACCGTCTCCGGTCTTCTTTTCCTGTAATCCCTACCTTCCTGGCCAACCATCCATCCGGCAATCATTCAAGATTATGGATGATATTTCAATCCCAACCTGAAAAATACACCTCGTAATGGGCTATTTTCGCACAAATTCCCCGCTCTTGCCACCGCTTTTCCTGAGCAGACGAATATCGGATATGACCATGGTCTTGTCAACGGCCTTGCACATGTCATAGATGGTCAGGGCCGCAACCGAAACAGCGGTCAACGCCTCCATTTCCACCCCGGTTTTACCGGTGATTCCAGCCGTAGCCTTGATTTCAATGCTCTTTTCCTCGTCAACAAAATCAAAGAGGATATCTATGCCGGTAATGGTTAGAGGATGGCAAAGGGGGATCAACTGGTCCACCTTTTTGGCCGCCATGATACCAGCGATACGGGCAACGCCAAGCACATCGCCTTTTTTTATTGAACCGGCCCGGACCATGGTATACGCCTGCGCCGACATTGTTATCCTGCCGGCGGCAGTGGCCCGGCGAACAGTTTCATTCTTGGCGCTGACATCGACCATCCTGGCATTGCCTGAACTGTCAAAATGGGTAAAGCCGGCTTGCTCGTTCATGAATCAGTCTCCACGGACCTTTTCTTTTTTGTCTGTCTCGGCATGCTTGCCCTTGTGCCTGCCAAGGTGTCCGTGTAAAAGACGGGCAAAAAATCCTTCCTCTTCCTGTTCACGACACTGTTCATCAAACTCGCGAAGCAGTTCCCGTTGCCTCTTGTTCAGACCGGTCGGAGTCTGTACCTGGACCTCGACAATCATATCGCCACGCCTGCGGCCCCGCAGACTGACAACACCTTGGCCCCGTATGGTGAAATGTTGTCCAGACTGGGTGCCCTCCGGAATCTTCAACGTTGTGGAGCCGTCAATGGTGGGGACTTCTATCTCGCAGCCCAAAGCGGCCCGAACCATTGACAGGGGATACTTGAGATAAATGGTCTGACCGTCCCGCTGGAAAAAATCATGGGCATCAACATGAATGACAATATACAGGTCTCCAGACGGTCCGCCCCGGCGGCCGCCTTCTCCTTCACCGGAAAGACGCATCCTGGAACCACTGTCCACACCGGCGGGAATCTTCAGGTTGACCTTTTTGGTACGATTGACCAGGCCCGACCCGTTGCAATCCGCACAGGGATCGGTAACAACCCGGCCACTGCCATGGCATTGCGGACAGGTAGAGCTGACCTGGAAAAATCCCTGTGAACGTATTACCTGGCCGCGACCGCCGCAACTGGGACAGGTCTGGGGTCGATGACCGGGACGGGCACCTGAACCTTCGCAGGTCCAGCAGGTTTCTCTTTTTGTGATCTCGATCTCCCGTTCCACCCCGTGTACGGCTTCCATAAACGTTATTTCAAGATCATAACGAAGGTCATCACCAGGGACCGGACCATTGGGGTCCCGCTGTCTCCGGCCCCCGAACCCAAACAGATCACCGAAGATATCACTCATATGGGAAAATATATCTTCGCTGGATCCAGGACCATGATAACCGGTATTTTTCAGACCCTCATGGCCATAGGTATCGTAAAGCTGTCTCTTCTGAGGATCGCTTAACACCTCATAGGCCTCGGCCGCCTCTTTAAAACAGGCCTCGGCTTCGGCATCTCCCGGATTGCGATCCGGATGATACTTCATTGCCAGCTTGCGATACGATTTTTTTATCACATCGCCGTCGGCATCCCGGGAGACACCAAGAATTTCATAATAACACTTCTTCATAACCTACCGCTTGGGATTTTCCGCAAAGAACCTGGACACCATTCTTCTCAACGGAAGTAGAACCAGAAAATTTCCGCACATCACTGGTGCTTCTCAGGCAGATTCAGCTGCTGCGTCGCTCTCCTGGGCCGCGGCATGCTCGGCCTCCTGGATTTTCCTTTCTTCAGGCAGTTGAAAAATGTTGTCAAAGGTGACCTTGCCGGCGGCAATTTCACGCAGTGTCATAACAATTTCCCTGTTTTTACCGGAGACCAGAAAGGGTTCCCCTTCCCGATGCTGGCGTATTCGTTCGACCGCCAGATGAATGAGTGCAAATCGATTGTGGTTCCCAATGGCTTCCAGGCAATCTTCGACAGTTATACGGGCCATATTTTTATACTCCAGAAATTGTTGGCGCAGGCGACCAGGCCGGAATTGCATCCGCCGGGCTACCAGTGCCGGATATTCTTATTCTGTAATCATTTTCCTTGAATTGGCAAGTCCGGCCACACACCTGGTTTCAGGACCGCTCAAAGGGATTGCGCAGCAGCAGGGTCTCTTCCCGGTCCGGACCAACAGAGACGATAATCGGGGCAACGCCTGCAATATCTTCAATACGGCTGACATAATCCCTGGCCTCTTGCGGCAGGTCTTCGTAGGACCGGACAGCGCTGATATCCTCGTTCCAGCCTGCAACCTCTTCATAAACCGGCCTTGCCTTTATCGTTTTCCGAATATTGCCGGGCATGCAGGTGAACTCTTCATCGTCAACCATGTATTTACGGGCAATATTGAGCTTTTTCTGTCCGGAAAGAACATCGAGCTTGGTGATGGCCAGCCCGGTCAACCCGTTCAGGCGAACGGCATCCGAGGCCACTACCATATCCAGCCAGCCGCAGCGACGGCGGCGGCCGGTGGTGGCACCGAACTCTCCGCCCTTTCTCTGCAGTTCGTCACCTATGGGATCGCCCTCGGGCAGCTCGGTCGGAAAAGGACCTTCCCCGACCCGGGTGGTATACGCCTTGAGAATACCAATCACCTCATCGATATGGGCCGGACCAAAACCGGAACCTATGCAGGCATTACCGGCAATGGTATTGGATGAAGTCACAAAGGGATAGGTGCCGTGATCGATATCAAGCTGGGTTCCCTGAGCGCCCTCAAAAAGAACATTCTTCCCGGCCTTGCGGGCCGTATCAAGGGCAACGGAAACATTGCCGATAAACGGAGATAGTGCATCGGCATACTGCTCAAACTGATTTTTTATCTCATCAAAAGAGGCAGGTTCGGAATTATACTGTTTGGTCAGGTAAAAATTCTTTTCCTCGATATTGGCCTGCAATTTATCAACAAGTTGTCCCCAGTCTAGGAAGTCTCCAGCCTTGATTCCGACACGCCCCACCTTGTCCATGTAACAGGGGCCGATGCCGCGGCCGGTGGTGCCGATTTTCTTGCCCTTGGCCAGAGAGGCCTCCCGGGCATGGTCGAGCATCTTGTGATAGGGCATGATAAGATGGGCATTCTCGCTGATCATGAGCCGTTCCGGGGTCACGGGCAGCCCCTTTTCCCTGAGCTCATCCATTTCCTGCAAAAGTACTCCCGGATCAATGATGACGCCATTGCCGATCATGCAGGTCTTTTCCTGGTACAGGATGCCCGAGGGGATAATGTGAAAAATATATTTTTCCCCATCCACCACCAGGGTATGGCCGGCATTGTTCCCACCCTGAAAACGGACAATACAGTCGGCATAATTTGTCAGCAGATCAACGACCTTCCCTTTTCCCTCATCACCCCACTGGGTACCAACCACCACCACGCTGGCCATGGCAATCTCCTCATGAATTCGTTGGGTACATGGTCGGCAGGTCCAAGACAACCCATTGCAAACCATGCACAAATGAAAAAGGCTGATCTGGCCTCCCCGCAGGGAAGACAGCAGCCATCAGAACCGGAAAAATATAGCCGACCGGGAGAAAAAAGTCAAACCGGAGTATTTTTCGCAGAAAATCCCCGCCAATACATTGTTTTGCAACGATTTTTTGGCTTAATCTCCTTTGAGAAAGGCCTGGACCAGGGGATCGGAAGTGATGATAAAATAGATGGTGCCGGTTGCCGGCTGTTTGGTTGCCTCCGTTTCAGACGTTGTCTCGTTTTCCTTCTTTTTCTCCGTATCGGGTATAATTTCTATCTCCGAGTTAAGCTTTACGGTAGCGATAATACCAATCCCTGGAATCTGTTTACTTTTTTTTGCCCGTTCAAAATCATCTTCCGAAACTGCCCCATGCCGGTTATATGCCCAGTAGATGATCTTGTCATGGGCCATGGTGGTTGGCAGGCCAAACCTGTCCATCAGGGCGGCCACCATCTTTTTTACCTGTTTTCTGTCCGCATTAACGATCCGTTTGTACAAAGCAAGCACGGTATCGGTTTTCTCGTCCACCACGACTACAATGTCCTGGTCAACAAATTTATAGGTTCCGGCATAGGCATCTGGTTGCGGATGGGCCTGGGCAATTTTTTTCTGCGCTGGGGTGAGCTTATGACCAATACCATAGCCGTGCAGCCCCAGGTTGAGCCGGGCAACATCAGCGGTCAGGTCTTCTCCGTTTTGGGCCATGACGGGATACGACAGCAACAGTGTACACAAAAACAACAAACAGCACGACACACAGGCCCTGCCTGATCGCCGGTGTAAATCGATCATGGGTATGAATCCTCCTGAATAAAAAGCCCCGGTTCCCATGCCGGGAACCGGGGCGATAACGGTTAATGGAAAACCAATCAGTTACTTCTTTTCTCCGTAACGTTCGGATTGCTCAGCCTTGATGGCAGACATGGTTGCCTCACCAAAGCCCTGTTTATACCACTGATGCTCGGGCCGGGCAAGGATCTCGTTGACGGCCTTTTCATACTTGGCGGTCATGTTGTGTTCCTTGGCCAGTTTCATCAGCTCAGGGATAAACTCATAGTAAAAATGTCTGGCAACCTCATAGAGTCCATGCCAATGGGTATAATCCGGTCCACCCATGGCAGCACCGTGGCGGGTACGACGACCCTCATGGTGCCAGATCTCAAACCAGGTCCATCCCAGTGGTGAATGGAAGGGGGAACCCTTGACCAGACCGTCCTTTTTGGCCATGCCGTACAGCTTTTTGGTCGGCTTGGCAAATTTTTCATTATAGGTCACAACCAGGGAGTCAAACTGCTTGTAGAAATTTTCCACCTGCTGCAATCCGTGACAGGACTTGCACACTCCCTTCATATTGTTGCGGCGGTCTTCCCACGACAGAACCTTGACGACCTGTTTTTCCGCCTTGACCTTCTTAAACTTGCCGTCCTGGACAACATAGGTCTTAAAGGTTGCCTTCTGCCCAACCTGGGGCGCAATATCACCGGGAATATCGGTGACCGTACCGTCGGCAAATATTGCCCGGTTCAACTTGACGGAAACTTTCGGCCGCAGCGTCCAGGAAATACGGTCGCCGACATTATGGGTATTCTGGGCAATACCACCATCCAGCTTGACATAGGCACCCATATGGCAGGTGGAACAGGTGGGCGCAGTGTAGTAATCCTTGCCCAGTACCCAGGTCCCGTTTTTCAGGATATTCATCCCGTTGGCCCCTGCCGTACGCACGGCCGAGTAATAGGCAATACCATGCTTGGACTCTTCATAGATCTCTTTCTGCGGATGATCGGGGCCAAGATGACATTTGCCACAGTTTTCCGGCTGCCGGGACACGGAAGAGCGGAAGGAATGCTTGGAATGGCAGGCCATGCAGGAGCCCTTGGAACCGTCCGGGTTGATCCGGCCGATACCGGTGTTGGGCCAGGTCATGGGATCGATCATAACCGCGCCTGTCTCGCGATGGAGCGGTTTACCATTCTTGTCCTTCTGGATTTTAATGATACCTCCGTGACACTGCCAGCAGCCGTTGACGGCATCGGCCTTGGAACCAGGCATGGAACAGATCACCTCACCGATGACATTGTCCAGAGACGCCATGATCTCCCCGGCGGTGGCATGATGGGAGTTGACCATCTCTTTTACTTCCCGCTCATGACAGAACTTACAGTCCAGTGGCGACAGGATGGTCTTGATAAAGGCCCCCTCATGTTGATAGCCAAGCTCATCGCCTTTGGCCGCTGCATGACAGTTGTAACAGCCGATCTGTCCGTCCTGGGCGGCAGCATGGGGTGAATGTTTCCATTGCTGGACCAGGGAATTGTTTTCTTTTAGATGGCAGTTAATGCATTTCACATTAATTGCCTTGACTGCCGCGTCCTGGGTATTTTTTGACTGCTCGGTGGTGGCAAAGGCCGAGCCGGCAGCAAAAAGTCCGAGGACCGCAATACAAAATGCTTTTTTCAAATGTTTCATTCAGTTTCCTCCTGATATGAACCTCAAGTTACAATAAAAAAAACCGGGCAATTCGTTCCCCGAACCACTGGTAGACGTAATTGATCCACCCTACTCCCACCATGTCTTCAACGTGCATACCCTCCTTTTCCTTTTAAGGTGTTTCCAATAAACCACCATACCTCAACAACATAACGATCAACAAAATAACAGATTGCGCATAAAAACATGCCTGATCCCCTTTTCGGACAAGCACTGTTTTCAACTGTCAGGCAGATTGCCTTTCCACTGCCGGATCGTCGTCAAGCCAAAAGGGAAAGACCTTACTGAGCAGCCAGAGAAAGACGACAGGCAGGGTCATTATAATTATGGAGACAACGATCCCCTCCTTGGTGAAGAATCCGGGATGAAAAACCGCGTGGCCCCGTTCACTCTTGGACATCAACTGACCACCGATAACAACGTTCCAGCGCATCAGCAGGACCTGGATAAGGATCATGGCCGAAAGAACCGATCCCCACTTCATCACGAATCTGTCAGATAGTTTTACGAGGGAAAGAATGCCGAGGGCGATAAAGGGAATAACGGAAAATATCCCGACCTGGGCCACAATAAAGCTCCAGTACAAAGGGCCCAGGTAAAGATCGCGCAGGGCCTCCCAGTGATGGGTCGCCATATAGGCATGGGAAAAGAGTTCAAGCATCTCAAAAACAAAATCGAGGATAAAGCATCCCCAGAGAAACTTGATCAAGGTCCGAACACAATCCATGTCAATGGGTTTATTGGTATACCTTCGTATGACCACATAGGAAAGGATAATACCGGCGATACCGGACACACTGGCCGAGAGGAGAAAGATGACCGGCATAAGCGGGGTTGCCCACATGGGATTGGCCTTGACGCCGCCAAAGATAAAGCCGACGTATCCGTGCAGGGTACAGGCCATGGGGATGCCGATGGCAGCCAGAAAGGCGGTAATCTTGTGATCAACCCGCAGGGCTTCCGGTGACAGATTATCGCTGCCCATGGTCAGGATACCATAGAGCAGTTTCATACCGCCGCGCGCCTTCTTTTTCAGGGCGACCAGGGTCGGCCGGTAGATAAACAGAATTTCGAGAATCAGGACAACCGCATAGGCGGAATAGATATAGCCAAATCCGGCCATGGCCGAAGTCGGGCTCGGGGTGAGCATCATGTTCATCGCCCGCTCCGGATGACCGAGATGGTTCAGAAGAGGCGCGGTGGCAAAGGCGAGAAACGCCAGCGCAAAAACCAGGGCATACCTGGAAACCGGCTTCAATGATTTGATATGAAAAACATGGTAGAGCGAGGATACAATAAAGGCGCCGGCTACAATACCGGTGATATAAGGATAGAGCACGATCATCAAAGACCAGTGCACATGAAGGTCGTTGGGAAATACATAGTTGGTCAAGGCGGTTGCCACCGCTGCTCCGTGTTCCGGACTCATCAGACCACCTCCCTTCGCAGGCCCACATAATGGAGCGACGGTTTATTGCCCATGTCCGGCTTTAACACCGAGATGACATGCGGCTGGTGCAAAATTTTATACACTTCCGATTCGTGATCATTCAAATCACCGAATTTACGCGCCTGGACCGGACAGACATTGACACAGGCAGGCAGCAACCCCTTGCGCACCCGATGATAACACCAGGTACACTTATCCGCGGTTTTTGTTTCAGGATTTATAAAGCGTACTGAATAGGGACAGGCCTGGACGCAATAGCCGCAGCCGACACAGCGTTTATAATCGATAAGGACAAATCCGTCCTCGGTTTGAAAGGTTGCGCCCACCGGGCATACCTGCACGCAGGACGGATGCTCGCACATGTTGCAGAGCTTGGGCACAAAAAAAGTATCGCGGACTGGATGGGGCAGGTCCCGGCGCGGTTCCTGGTAGCCGTCCAGGCCGCCGTTGGGACTGTCAACATAGACATTGTCATGGTCATCGATCACATAACGTTCCACCCAGGTACGATAGTTGCCGTCCGGAACCTTGTATTCATTCTTGTCGGCCACGCAACAGGACCCGCAACCGATACAACGGGTGATATCAACAATAAAGGCAAATTTTCTGCCGGTGATAAACGGCCCTTTTTCTTTGCGCATGCCGGGAATCTGCTCAGGAATCCTGTCCAGTTCCATGGCGCCGGCAGGAATAACCAACAACAGTGAACCGGCAATGGTTCCGCCGAGAACCTTTTTGATAAATGCCCGACGGTCCCGGGAAATCTCCTGTTCAATACCCTTCATCATTTGGAGTCCTCCTCAACGCCAACCATGGCCCTGGCCTCTTTGACCCACATAAGCGGCGCGTGAACATTATGGCACTGATTACAGATATGATCCGTACGTACATGTTTTTCTTCAAGGTGCTGCGGCATGGAGATCATCTTGATGGATTCCTTGGGTCGGGCGCGAATAATCTGGTTATGGCAGCGCAGGCAGAGGCGTTTGATCTCTTTCCCTTGCTTCTTGGGCAGCTTGGCGATGACCTTGCCATCCTTGACATGGTCGGCAACCGGACCGTGGCAGAACTCACAGGAGACGGTATGATGAACGCCATTGAGATGCATCTCCCTGATGTAGGGATGGCAGACCAGGCAGGAAGAATTGGTTCCATTACGAATGGGACGGTTCATTTCGTCAAAGATTGCATCCCCCCTGTAATGACCAAATTCCCCAAACGATTTGGGCAACACTTTGGCCCTTACGTATACTCCGGCAATAACGACGACGACGAGAACCAGAAGAATCCAGACTATATGCGTATACGACTTTGATTTGTATTCCGGCACCATATCCCCCCGTGCAACATAAAAAACAACGTGGCCAAGGCCCTAAAGATGGTATGCGTTGTCCTGACAACCTCTAAAAAATCTTTCCTGTCAAGGGTGATGAACTCGTAAAAAGTCCAGGCAATACTTAAAGATGGCTAAGTAAAAACACAGATATACAGGTAAGCGGAGCAAAGCGTAGACTCCGAGAAGTAGTGTTCTGTGGCGGGTCTTGACTATACATACAGTATGCCAACGAATCGCCACAGGACACACGACGCAGTAGATCGAAGTTTTATTGAGCCATCAAGGGTGTACTGTTTTTTCACCATACCCCTGCTCTGTTATCTGTCAAAAATTTGCAAATAATATTCCATATTACAAAACACCAACAGATCAGTTAGATACAAAATATGAAAAATATATCGTTACCCCCCGGTAACAAACCACCGCCTGCGCGTGCTACCTGGTGGTAACATTGGATATGGATATGGCGCTTGACCTTGATCAAGGAAAGTCATACCAATAGATGTAGAATTCACCGGTGCAGTTTTTCCATACAACCTTACAACAAGACAGTTACGGAGAAAAAAGGTGTCCACCCACCCACGAATGCGACGGGAGCTTGCAACCATCGAAATAATGATCCGCCGTTATTGCAGCGAAAATCATCAGAGACCACAAGATGACCATGACAGGGAACAGCTCTGCCCCGATTGCAGCGAGTTGCTTGCCTATGCACGCAAGCGGCTGCAGGCCTGTCCTTTCCAGGAGGGGAAAACAACCTGCGGAAAATGTTCGATTCATTGCTACAAGCCGAAAATGAGAGAAAAAATCCGGAAAATAATGCGACATATCGGCCCAAGGATGTTGCTGACCAACCCCCGGCTTGGAATCCTCCACATGATAGACGGCCTGCGAAAAAAACCGGTGCAAAAGAGAACAGTCTCTGCCAAATAGTTCGGCAGCCAACAGGTCTTTCCCTGGACAAGACGGCTTGACAGCTATTGCCGAATACCGTAGAGTGACGACCGCCTGTAGGGTCAAATATCGACATATCTTTTATCCGCACACTCCGACTGGAGGCTGCTAACCCGGAACCGGAACATGTTTGGAATAGGTCTTCCTGAAATGATCGTCATCCTGGCGGTTGCCCTGATCGTGGTCGGCCCGGACAAACTTCCTGAACTGGCCCGGTCTCTGGCCAAAGGGATACAGGAATTGAAGAAAACCATTGACCAGGTCAAGGAAACCATCAATGAGGAAGGCAATGTTCTCGGTGATGTCCACCATGAGCTGAAAAAAACAGCCGGCGACCTGCAGGACCATCTGCTGGTGGACGAAAACAGGGCCAATGGCGACGGCAACGATTCTGTCGAGGAAGAGCATGAGGCCATAATCGACGTCCAGCCCCTTGAAGACCGGCCTTGGGAACAGGATCGCAAGCAGAAACCCGATCCGCCCCACCAGGTGAAAGAGGATACAAACAACGAATCACCGGAACCTGGTGAACAGCCACCCGTATCCCCCGCATGAGAGCAGCGCTCGAACATTTTGCTCCCCACTACCAGGAACTTCGGCAGCGACTGATCATCAGCTTTCTCGTCATTGCGGTTGCAACCGGAGTCTGCTACCTGTTTATCGATCAACTGGCCGGTTTCTGCATGCGCCCTCTTTTTCTGGCCTATCCAAAACTCGATCACATGGTCTACACCAAACTGACCGAGGCATTTATCAGCTATATCAAGCTCTCCCTGCTGGCCGGAATAATTGTCAGTTTTCCGGTCCTTTTCTATCAGGCCTGGATGTTCATCGCCCCCGGTCTTTTGCCTGAGGAAAAGCGACTTGCCCGCCGCATCGTTCTCTGGGCCACCCTGCTCTTTGCATCAGGCGCATTGTTTGCCTTTTTTATCGTCCTTCCGAAAATGCTTTCCTTTTTCATGAGTTATGCCGGAGACAACCTGCAGCCCATGCCCAAACTCGGCCTCTACCTGACCTTTGTCGCCCGCATGGTGCTGGCGTTCGGCATCGCCTTTGAAATACCATTTCTCATGGTAATGGCCATGAAAACAGGCCTGGTCAGCCGCAGCCATTTTTCCAAAAAACGCACCTATTTCTACATCGCCATCATTATTCTCTCTTTTCTCCTCACGGCCGGTGATATTACAGCAACAGCCCTGCTCTCCTTTCCCCTGTTCGGTCTTTACGAGGCTGGTATTGTCGCCGGTCGGGTCTTTGCAGGCACCCAGGCATAGCCCTCCGGGACAATATCAAAATGGCAGGCAAAAAATCCGCAATGGCGGGTTGATTTGTTCGATTTAGACCACGGATGGACACCGATAAACACGGATGAAGGTGCTTGTGCCCTAAAAATTCACGCTGGGTCAGTAACTTCATCTGGGATGGATTGAGGATTGCCGATTAAAACCACGGGTCTTCAAATTCTTCATTGCTTTTATCGACAATACGATTGGTGAGGAATTCGGCTGGTTCCTCGTGACCATCATGGAAGAGGATTCGCATTTTCGTATGAATAGGCAGCTTGGGCGCGGTTCCCTCGCTGACAATAATCTGGGGCGTGTTGAGCCAGTACTTGACACTGGTCAGCATGCCTTCATTGGTGATCGCATCACCCTGGGTCGGAATTTTTTTGATTTCTTCATTCGGGTCCTGGACGCGCAGGTCAAGGACATATATTTCATCGGCATATCTGGTCAACATCGCGGTTGCATTCATCCTGGTAGCTGTCTGCAAATGAGACTGTTTGATCGGTTCATACCTGGTCAGTACATGGGATTCAGGCTTGTCCGCAACAGCGGCCTTGTCGACAAAACGGGTGAGCATACACTTGACACCGGATGTCGGTCGCTCTTTGATCCGCACCAGGGTATAGG
>JALVAI010000087.1 GCA_027011235.1 Desulfobulbaceae bacterium | reverse complement strand
AACCGGGCCAGGCCAAACCCGTCACCACGGTGAACAATCTCCGGCAATACCTTTGTCCAGACAGCCCTGTTGAGGAAAAAATTGACAAATCCGGGCCCGGCTATCTCTATCCGTTCAAGCAGGTCATCGCCCGGTTGACACAGTTCAACCAACTCCGCCGCCACTTCCCTGGGATTTCGTTTTTCCATGCCGGCAACAACCATAGCCAGATTGGTGGAAAAATCGCCCTGCCCTTCCCGTTTCGGGACTTCAAGTGTATATCGGCCCCGGGCGGCATCGCTCCAGTACCCCAGTTCAATACCCTGCTGAAAACAGTTGTCAAGCCGCTCTTGTAATTGTGATTTAATCATTCTCTGTCAGTAAACACGTTCTGATTTCTTTTGTATTTTTTTTGAGATAGCGGATAAACCAGCATGCCTTTGCGGCACAACAAACCATGAAAATCAACAAGTTACGCCGCAGGAGCGGCTTCAGCCGCGAAATTTTCATGGTTATCCCGGCAATTCTACGAGCTGTTGGCGGATAAATCCACTCCTAAGGAAATAAATCAACAGGCTATGCTTAAAAACATGCCTGACCTATTTTCTAAAAAAGATATAAACTGCAAGGCCGACCAGAATAAGCGCAAAGATTTTTCTGAAATTTTCCGTTGAGATATGTTCTATCAACCGGGCTCCGATCTGGGCTCCGACTATACCGCCAATGCCGAGCAGGATGCCATATTTAAAATCAACATGCGCAAGTTTATTATGGGCAATCAGAGCGGAAACAGCGATCAGGAAGATACCGAGAAAGGTTGTCCCTACCGCTTTTTGAGCGGAAAAACCAAGGGTGAGCAGAAGCGGTATCATGAGAAAACCACCGCCCAGACCTGAACACGATGCTCCAATTCCGACCACGACACCGGCGGCAACAATTAAAAGGGCGCTGAAATCCATGGAGCCAAAGACCTGTTTGCTCTTTTGTTTACTCTTTATATTCCCTGGTATTGCAATGCCCGAACAGACAAAGGACTTCATAACTGATGGTGTCCATCCAGCCGGCGATTTCATCGGCGCTGATCCGTTCATTGCCTTGACTGCCCAGCAAAACCACCTCGTCCCCGGCCTGTGCTTCTGGTACTTGCGAGACATCCACCAGGGTCAAATTCATTGAAATTCTGCCGACCACCGGCGCTCTGCGACCACGGACCAGGACTTTTGCCCTGTTGGAAAGCACCCGCAGATATCCATCCTCGTAGCCGACCGGCAGCACGGCAAGACGGGTCGTTTTGGCGGTGGTGTAGATGTGGCCGTAACCAAGGCCGGTCCCGGCCGGCACCTCGCGCACCTGCAGAATGCGGCTGACAAACGACATGGCCGGTCGCAGGCGGCCATTGGTCATGCCAGGTTCCAGCCCGTCGGCGCCATATCCGTACAGGGAGATTCCGGGCCGGACCATGTCAAGTTCGGCGCCGTCAACGGAAAAAATCCCGCCGGAATTTGCTATATGGTATCGACAGTCCTGCAAGCGCAGAGGCTGCAACGTGGAAATCAAATGGAGAAAATCGCTTAACACGCGGTCGCTGTTACCATGGACAGGATCATCGGCCATGGGAAAGTGGGCCATTATACCGGCCAGGTGCAGAGAATCGTGGCGGATAATTTTATGGACGATTGCCGGCGCCTGATCGAGTCGGCATCCCTGCCGGCCCATACCGGCGTCAACCTTCAGGTGGACACGGACTTTTTTTCCACGGGCCAAGGCCGCGGCCGCAAGGGCATCAACCATCCCGCCATCAACAAGGACCGGCGTCAGCTCATGGTCGATGACCGTTTCCAGAAATTCCGGCAACAGACCGGCAAGAATAAAAACCGGCTCCCTGATTCCGCTTTGGCGCAAGCGTACTCCTTCCACAACCTCTGCCACCCCGAATGCCCTGGCCCCGCAGCCGGCAAAGACGCGGGCGCATTCTACCATGCCGTGACCGTAAGCATCGGCCTTGACCATGGCCAGGATCGGCACTTTGCCGCTTTTTTCAGAGCAGAGCCGAAAATTATGCGCCAGGGCCGAACGGCTGACCAGGACCCGGTTCAGCGACTCAACCACGGTGAGTCCACTGCCACCAGCCTTGCCATCCCCGGCGGCTGGAAAACAACAGGGCCCAGCCGATGGCCATGTACAGGGTGCCAATGATCATGCCGGGATCGGTCAAGCGGCGCATGGTGATACCAAAGGTCATCATGAGCAGAACCAACAGCCAGGTTTTCCATGAATAGACAGCGCCAAGACAGGTGGGATCATCAAAACCCTGGATCCTCTCCATACTGCGGAGGGCTGTTTTATCAAGCACAAAAATGGACTTTACCGTCCCGATTGCAATGGCTGCCACAACCAGCCACCGGGCGGGACCGGGCCCGATCCAGCCCCATCCCCGGACCATGAGAACAAGACCAATCACCGTCCACAGGAAAGGAGCAAAAAAGAGATGAACGGATCTGGAGACTCCAGGTTTTATTCTGTGTACATCCATAATTATCCGCTGTCTTCAGGCAACAGACAGGGGTGATGTTCCTTAAACGCGATAAGCCCATCCCCGGACGGGGATGGGCTTATCATCAACCAATGACAGTCTGAAATCCTGTTTAGACTTCAGTGACAGTGATGGCACCCTCGGGGCAGACCTCTACACAGGTCTCACAGCCAAGACATTCATCGGGCTCCACCGGTTCGGCCTTGCCGTCAACCATCTCATAAACCTGTGCCGGACAGGCATTTACACATTCCTCATCACCGACACATTTGTCTTTATCAACAATAATTTCCCACATGTTCCCATCCTCCTGTCAAATAAAATATAAAGGGGTAAAAAAAAGACGTAATAACCAGAGTCGGCCTGCACGGGAAGAAAATCCGGAATTCCGATTTGTACTTTCTTTCCCATGAGGTAAAGTTTCCTCTACCGAAAGCACGTTTTTTTGTCAAGACAAAAGATAAGGGTGAAGAAGGTATCCCCCTTGTGGCATAGCTGAAATTACCTGTCTGTGTCACCCCGCTCTCTGTTGTTTATGACAATCTTTGTATCACCTGCACGACAATGGACAGAAAAAATGTCCATGAAAAAAAACACAGTTCTGATATTTTCCACAAAAATGAAAAAATTTTATTGACCGTTGATGGAAGAACAGAATATCTTTTCCTGATTATTCATTCTCATTATATCTGAAAATCACTTGCGAGGTTTTGGCATTGCAGGCTATTTTCATTATTTTTTCGTTATTTATTGTGCCTGCGACCTTGAAACATGATCCAGACCTGCTGGTTTATCCGCAGGAATAATTAACTCATTCCAAACCCATTTTCCTGACAGCAAAAGACAATGGCTTCCCAAAAAGACCCCAGCTCCCGAGGCCGTAATGCTGAAATCGGTGAGCAGGCAATGATCGAGGCGATTTTAGAGGGCAGTCCGGAGGCAATCGGAGTGGCGGTGATCCGGTTTGACTGCGGCTGTCGGAAGATGGCTGCGGTCGATAAAGACGGAGAACCGGCCAGTAAGATCATCATGTAC
>JALVAI010000086.1 GCA_027011235.1 Desulfobulbaceae bacterium | reverse complement strand
AGGCATTGCGGACCTCAACAATCAAACTTGTCCTGACCAGACATGAGCAGGCAGCGGGATTTATGGCGGCAACCTACGGCAGGTTGACGGGCAAGCCAGGGGTCTGCCTGGCCACCCTTGGACCCGGGGCAACCAATTTTGTCACCAGTGTGTCCCATGCCCTGCTTGGTGGCATGCCCTGCCTGTTTATTACCGGCCAGAAACCGATCAAAAAATCCAAACAGGGCCGGTTTCAGATTATCGACGTGGTTCGCATGATGGAACCCATTACCAAGATGACTCGTCAGATCGTAGGCGCCGACTCAATTCCATCCCTTGTCCGGGAGGCCTTTCGCGTAGCCGTCCAGGAAAAGTCAGGGCCGGTCCATCTCGAGTTGCCCGAGGATATCGCCGCCGAAACAACTCACGCCTCGGTCTTTCCCGTCACCAGGGTCACCAATCCCCAGGTCTCCGAGGCTGTCATTGCCAATATCATCCCGATACTCACCAAGGCAAAGAATCCCCTGTTGCTTATCGCCGCTGCGGCCAACCGCAGGCGCACCTGCAGTGCCATTGAAGATTTTATCGAACGAACCGGCATCTACTTCTTCAGCACGCAAATGGGAAAAGGCGTGGTCAACGAGTACCACCAGCGATGCCTTGGCACGGCCGCCCTTTCCGATAACGACTATCTCCATTGTGCCATTGACCGGGCCGATCTTATTATCAATGTCGGCCATGATGTTGTGGAAAAGCCTCCCTTTTTCATGACGAGAAATGGGGTCAAGGTCGTTCACATCAACTATTTCAGGGCTGCCATCGATGATGTCTATTTCCCCCAGCATGAACTCATAGGCGATATTACCCATACCATGCGTGAACTGGCGGGCCGGATAGCACCCGATTCCCTTGCCGGGGATGGGTATTTTTCCCGAATAAAACAGGAAATCGAAAAAAATATTTTCCAGAGACGGCCGGACGAATCCGTTCCCTTTACTCCCCAGCAACTTGTATCGGTAATCCGGGAAAATGTCCCGGAAGACTCTATCCTCTCCCTGGACAACGGCATGTACAAGATCTGGTTTGCCAGAAATTACAAGGCCACCAACCCCTCTTCCATCCTCCTTGACAATGCATTGGCCACCATGGGCGCCGGCCTTCCCGTGGCCCTGACGGCAAAGATGCTGCATCCTGAAAAAAATGTTGTGGCTGTCTGTGGAGACGGAGGTTTCATGATGAACTCCCAGGAGTTGGAAACAGCCGTCCGTCTGGGGCTTGACCTGGTGGTCCTGCTGCTGCGCGACAATGCATTTGGCATGATCCGCTGGAAGCAGGCAGGTATGAATCTGCCCGATTTCGGACTTGAATTTAATAATCCCGACTTTGTCCTTTATGCTGAAAGCTATGGCGCCCATGGTCATCGGGTAACCGAAGCCGGGGAATTGACTTTGACCTTACAGCAATGCCTCAACGCTTCAGGGGTCCATCTTATCGATGTTCCGATCAACTATTCTGAAAATGTTTCGGTTCTCATCGAGGAGCTGAAACAAAAAACCTGTCTGCTCTAATATTTTTTCCCCTCATCGGGTTTAAATTTTCACGTTCTCACCCCTGTCCGTTGGGCCGGAAACTTGCCTCAGAAAAATATGAAAAAAATATTTTCACACTTTTCCAAGCCATAACACGCCATTATCGACTGGGTAATTTTACCCAGATAAAATTCCGTACTGTTGCCCATTGACAACAGCCTCTTTTCTTCTGTATAGAAGCCTATGCTTTCTTCTGTGGAGACAAAAAATACAACCATGCGATACCTGGCCGGAGACCGGAGGCATTCGACGCGTCACAGGTTACGAGGCAGGCCACTTGCGATAAACCCTCGTATTTTAGGGCCGATACTCGACATCAGCCTGCATGGGATGTTGTTTGAATACTCAGGAGAAGAACTGGCCGATACGCCATTTATGGAAATGGGCATCTTTATCTGTGAATCAAAAACCCTCGTTACCGGCATTCGAACCAGAACGGTACGCGACCATATCTCCGACACCTGCAGCAGCTTTATTCCGGTAATCCGAAAAATCAGAGCTGTCGAATTCCTCGACCTCAGTCCCCAACAGCAAAAACAGCTGCATCAAATCATCTCTACGCTGGCGACCAATCCCCTGTAGACTCTTTTCCAACCCTCACCAATACCTCCTGGTCACACAGAATTTTCTCTGCACCTCCTCTCTTGTTTACCATTTTTCCGAATATTCGGAAAAATATCATTTTTCTGGCCGAAAAGCGGTGACCATAGCTATTTCACCGAAATAAAACAACAAACCGCGCAGCAAAATATTCCTATATCCATTCAGTTTTTTACAAAGTCATTCCCGAGCAGGCAACCCGCCACTCTTCCGCCTTTCCGCCGGTTCTTTTGCCCGCCAAATATTCCCCGTAAAACAGTTTGATAATGGCATGTTTTACAGGCCGGCTATTTCATACAACGGCTGCCTTGCTAAATTTCCGCTTTTGCGTATTTACTTTTCCGGAAAAACGAAAAAATAAATGCAGCCATCATTGCTTGCCGCATGAAAAAACAGACATAACTAATTGAAAAATAAGATTAAACAAAAAAACACATACGGATGGCACATCAAATGCAAAGTAGACGACACGTTATCAAGCAGAGGCGCAATATATTGCAATAAAACTCATTTCAATAAAAAGGGAGAGACAAACAATGAAAAGAGCAACCACCCTATTTCTCACCGGCGCGGCCCTGGTATTGCTGGCCGCCCCACAGGCCAAGGCACAGACCTTCACCTACGGTGACAACTGGGTCAACTGGCCGGGCTATACAAGCTCTCTTGACGATGAAAACGGATGGCCTAAAATTGACCACATGGATGTGACCATTAGCAGTATCGGCAATAATAATTATCTTGATAAAGTCAGCATCGTTCTCCACAATTCTACAACGCGCCTGAGCTTTGATTCCCTGTTTATCTCCACCGGCGGTGCCTGGGACAGCTGGGATTACTTTGTTCATAATGGAGGCAACCAGAATACAGCCCACACAGACGGCGACGTGCCTACAACAGATGGTCTCTATAAAGTCGACTCAGATTATACTTATACCTATGTAAAAGATTACTACCGCATTGGCAATCCCAACGGAATTGACGCCAACGACCTAACCCTTATTGATGATTCATTTGAAGCGACACAGAACGGATTACAAATCCTCTACGATTTCAGTAATCTTACCGATAAAATTTCAATCGATCCCGATGATTTCTTTGTAGCCTATGCCCCCTATTGCGATAACGACATCATCGGCGGCGGCACGGCCCCGGTCCCGGAGCCGGCAACCATGCTGCTGTTCGGCACCGGTCTTGCTGGCTTGGCAACCATTGGCCGTAAAAAGATGAAACGCGACTAATCAGCTTCTCTCCTCACCATCGGCAGGGCCTTCTCCGGTCCTGCCGATTTTCTTTGACCTCCCTATCTTTTCTGGTATCCTGCGGCTGTACTCCTTTGCGTCCACCTGTTGACCAGACAGGCAGGCATCCTTTTTCCTGCGGCTGGA
>JALVAI010000085.1 GCA_027011235.1 Desulfobulbaceae bacterium | reverse complement strand
GGCATTGGCGCCCCTGCATGTGCTTGGCCCGGTTGTCATTCTGACCCTGCTTGCCTTTGTGACCGTTCTGGTCACCAAAACACTGAACAGGTTTATTATCACCAAACGTTATATTGAACTGGAAAAAGAGTTCCAGCACTGGTACAAAATCCGGGAAGAGGCCATGAAGAGCCCCGATTATGACAAGGCCAAGGGAATCGCAAAAAATATCGATCAGGCCAAGTTGAACCGTGTCTATTACGATTATTTTCTGGAGGGTTTTTTGTTAGGGCTTGCCAGAAATGTCATGCCGGTTTTTCTCATGGTAGCCTACATCAACGAATCGTTCCGGGCCGAAGCGCTGACAAGAATGTTTGGCAAGGGATACCTGTTTTCTCTGCCCTCAAGCGGCGGAAAAGAACTCCTGGTAGGATCTGTGTTTTATTATCTCATGGCCCTGGTGGTGATTCATATTGGTTGGGCCATCATCAAGGGAATCTCCAAAAAAAAAGCGGCCAGCCGCAGGCAGGCCATTGACTCCATGACATCGGATGTTGCCTGACTGTAAAGGGAATACGTTCTTAATATATATTAGCGGAGGTGTCACCTTGAGATAGCCCGTCAGAAACAGTTGTCCTGTCGTTCTATTTGGCAGAGATTGCTCATATCGGCCGGAGAACCGTTTTACGAGTAATCGGTAGAGTGACCTGGATAATCACCATCTAATTTACGGAGGAGAACAATGAAAAAGACCGTGTACAGTATGTGCGGGATGTGTACTGTCCGTTGTCCAATCCGCGTTGAAGTCGAAGACAACGAGGTAATCTGGATAGAGGGCAATCCCCATCTGCTTGGCGGCGCCTTGTGTGCCAAAGGGTCTGCTGGTACGGCCCTTGTCAAGGACGATGAACGGCCCCAGCAGCCGCTTATCCGTGAAGGCGGTCGTGGCGCCGGACGCTGGCGCAAGGCAAGCTGGTCCGAGGCCCTTGATTATATCGCAGGCAAGTTGACCGCAATTAAACAGGAATACGGCCCGGAATCCCTGGTCGTTTCATCACGAGGCGGTCCTTGGCAGGCAATGTACAAGACCTTCTGTCACGCCTTTGGTTCTCCAAATTATACCAACCATGATTCAACCTGTGGCCGCAATACCCACCATGCCAGTCTTTCCATTAACGGCGTTGGCCGCAAGGGATTTATCTACGATATAAAAAATTCCAAACATCTGGTCCTGTTCGGCCGCAACATGTTTGCCTCTTTGCGAATTGCTGAAAATCTTCAGACCATGGATATGTTGCAGAAAGGCGGCAGGTTGACCTATGTGGATGTCCGGCAGACCATGACCGGTCTCAAGGCGACCAGGTTTTTTCAGGTCCGACCCGGTACCGATTATGCCCTGGCCCTGGG
Organism: Desulfobulbaceae bacterium; assembly: GCA_027011235.1. GTDB lineage: Bacteria > Desulfobacterota > Desulfobulbia > Desulfobulbales > Desulfobulbaceae > DRLX01. The sequence goes on along the minus strand of JALVAI010000085.1, from coordinate 10,631 downwards.
ATTTATTCATGAGATTATCAAACGGCAACTCTATGACAAGGCATTCATTGAAAGATACGTTGCCGATTTTGACAGCCTTTGCACCTTTGTTGAAGAGTATACACCGGCCTGGGCGGCCAAAGAGTGTGGAGTCAAGGAAAAGGCTATTCTTGCCTTTATCGACGAGGTGGCCGAGGACATGCCGCAGGTCATTTTTCATCCCGGCTGGATGCTTTCCCGCTATAAAGACTCGTTTTATGCAAGCCGTGCCCTGCATATCTTAAACGTTCTCATGGGCAACATCGAAATCAAGGGCGGCCTGATCATGCCCAAGGGACCCGGTGATTGCGGTAAACCCGGAATCCGTAATTTTGACTGTCCAAAGCCCGACATCAAGAGGGCGGACGGGGTCGGTTGGAAATATAAACATTTTGACAAGGGACCGGGACTGCAGCATCTCTTTTTCGATGCCATGCGCACCGGAGAGCCCTATCCGGTAAAGGCCTGGATTGCCATGCGTCATGATCCCTTCACGGCCATGCCCGATCCCCAGGCCCAGAAACTCGCCTTTGACAACTGTGATCTGCTGGTTTCCATTGATACCCATTACAGTGAGTTCGGCTGGTATTGCGATGTGATTCTCCCGGAATCAATGTACCTTGAGCGTGACAATCCAGTCTGTGTCCAGAAGGGGCCCAAGCCGCGGCTGGCTGTCCGGCAAAAGGCCGTGGAGCCTTTATATGATACCAAGCCCGGATGGGAAATTTTCAAACTGCTCGCCGATCGTCTTGATTTGCAGGAGTACTTTCCCCATTCCACCATTGAGGACATCTGGGCCTGGCAGCTCGAACCAACCGGGCTGTCCATTGATGATTTCAAGGACAAGGGGTTCGTCAGTCTGACCGATGAGGCGATTATGTATGACCGGGACAAACTGGATGGAAAGTTCAAAACCCCGTCCGGAAAGATTGAAATTATCAGTAACAAGCTCACCGATGCCGGTCTTGAATCACTCAAACCCTATGAGAGTCCGACAAAACCTCCCAAGGGACAGTTTCGTCTCGTTTTTGGCCGTTCCGCTGTTCATACCCATGGCCACACAATCAACAATATCCTTCTTTATGAGCTGATGCCGGAAAACACCCTGTGGATCAATACAAAGGTGGCGGCCAAACTTAACGTGAAAGAGGGCGAAATTGTCGATGTTATCGCCGTTGATGGCTTTAAGCAGCGTATCAAGGCCCATGTAACAGATTTTATTCACCCAGAATGCGTGTTCACGGTACATGGTTTTGGTCGGCAGGTTCCCCTGCAAACCAGGGCCTATCATGCCGGCATGAGTGACCAGAAACTTATGGTCGGTATGCTGGAATCCTGGGACCAGGCCGGCGGTGGTATGAACCTTTGCGAGAGTTTTGTCACTGTGCGCCGAAGCGCCAGAAATCCGAAACGGAGGGTTGAGTTATGAACAAGTATATGATCTATCTCAATACCAAAAGGTGTATCGGCTGTCATGGTTGCGAGATTCACTGCAAGACCAACAAGAAGCTTCCATTCGGCGCCATCCTCTGTGAAATTGATCATCAACCGCTCACATCCATCAGGGGGGTTCCAAAGACCGAATTTTCCTTTCGTAGTTGTTACCAATGTGATGAGCCCTATTGCGCATCCATCTGTCCCACCGGGGCAATAAGCAAACGTGAGGATGGTATTGTCCTGGTGGATGAGGAAAAATGCATTGGTTGCATGGCATGCGCCGGCGCCTGTCCGTGGGGGGTGCCGCAGCTCAATCAGGAAAAGAACAAAATGGTTAAATGTGATTTTTGTGTTGATCGGGTCGATCAGGGAATGGAACCGGTCTGTGTAACAAAATGTACTACCCAGGCATTACGCTTTGTGACCCTGACCAGGTTTTGATTCCTCAGCGGCAGGAGAGATATTTGTAGCGCCCCCGGTGGGGCATTTCTGGTTTTGTTTCCTCTCCTCTTGCGGGGATTGGTGAAAACAGGGTAAGATGGGAAGAGTGTTTACTCTTCCCGTTTTTTTTTGATTGTTGCAACAAGTTTTATGGAAACTTTAAACCGGTTTTTGGACGGACTTTATTATGGCGCCATCGTTCCTTTTTTTCGTGGTGTTGGCTGGGTGTTACACGCCGTTTTCATTCGTCCGCTTGCCTGGCTGCACACCCCGATATGGCTGCATGTAATACTGTTAGGGCTCCTGACCGCCAGTTTTTCCCTGTGGATGAGACATTTACTCAATGTTGATGAAAAAGTCGCCCGATTCAATGCAATGTTTGCCGAAAAACGAAGACGGCAGCAAAATTTACAGTATATTCCCGATAAATATAGCCGCGAGGCCCTGTATCGTGTGACCGATGATGAGTTGAACCATGATTTCAATACCTATCTGGCCAATCATTATGCCCGTTACGTAACTGTTTATCTTCTGCCGCTTTTTCTTACCCTGGCCTGGCTCAACTCGGTTTTTTCGGCTGCTTTTCTCAGAAATGCGATCGGCACACCCTATGTACTACCCCTACCTGCAAACAGTTTTGGGTTCCACGGCCTGACTGTTACCGCGGTATTTCTCCTGACCTACTGTGCGGGACTTCTTATTGGTTTTTTGGTCAAGGGGCGATTCCGAGGGTAGGGCTGGAATCATGTTTTTTTTCTGTCTCCTTGTTTTTTTTATGATCAATGTTTATATCTTGCACGTGGAAAGGTCCTGATTTGGAAATTTCATCGTAGTGACCCGCTTCGTAACAATGAAACAAGACGATAAACGTTCCTATGCCAGGGTTCCTTTTGATCGGAAGGCCAGATTGGTACTCAATGGCAGGACCTATGAAGATCAACCGATTCGAGATCTCAGTCTGATCGGCATGTTTATTGCCGGTTCCTTTGATGCATCGGTACATGACATCTGTACTGTCGAATTACGGGAAACCGGGCCCAACAGCAGCCTGACCCTGAAGTTTACCGCCAGGATCGTCAGGGTTGAACAGGATGGTCTGGGGTTGGAATTTCAAGATATGCAGCAGGACAGTTATATGTTTTTGCAGACAATGATTCTCTATGCAACCCCGGACCCATTGCGCGTGGCCGAGGAGTTTTTAGAGGATTTTCCGCCAAATCAGGGTGTCTCATGCTGATTGCCGATGCAACCTTTTACCACGACGAGATAATCATTTCCCGCTGATACGTTTATTGCCATGGCTGAAACAACCATAACCCCTGAAGAAGAACCGCCTGCCCTGGCACTGCCTTTTATCTTTCTTGGGGATCACGTTCTCTATATACTCACCGACCTGGGGCGAATGGGGATTTTTTTGTTTTCCGCCCTTGTTGGTATCTTTCGGCGACCCTTTCGTTTTCGGGAACTGCTCAAGCAGCTTAATTTTATCGGTGCCGGTTCCTTGGCCGTAATTTTTTTTACCGCCCTTTCTTCAGGCATGGTTCTTGGGCTGCAGGGATATTACTCGCTTCACAAGTTCGGCGCCGAAGGCATGTTGGGTTCCGCTGTTTCCCTGACCCTGATCATGGAGTTAGGACCAATCTTGACCGCTCTCATGGTCACCGGTCGTGCCGGGTCAGCCATGTGCGCCGAGATTGGGATCATGCGTATATCCGAGCAGATTGATGCCCTTGAATGCATGGCGATCGACCCCTTTCGCTACCTGATCTCGCCCAAGTTTCTTGCCGCTCTGATATCCGTTCCCCTGTTGACCGCGGTTTTTGATATTGTCGGCATCTTTGGCGGCTATCTTGCAGGCGTTGGTCTTATGGGGGTCAATTCCGGTTCATTTTTATCGGGTATGCAACAGAGCGTCACCAATCATGACATTCGCCTTGGAGTCATAAAATCCATTGTCTTTGCCCTGCTCCTGGTCTGGATTTGTGCGGGACGGGGCTATTTAGTCCAGCAGATTCGCGGGGCCGGTTTCGGGGCGGAAAGTGTGAGCAGGGTCACTACCCAGGCAGTTGTTTTATCGTCAATCTCGGTGCTTATCTTTGATTACCTGTTAACCGCGGTTTTGCTCTGATTATGACTCCCTCAACACCAGAAAACACACCGGATATAGCGATTGAATTTGACCGGGTCAGCAAGTCCTTTGGTCAGCGCAATAAAAAACACCGGGTTCTCAATGAAATCAGCTTTACCATCCCCCGAGGATTGACAACGGTTATCGCTGGTGGTTCCGGCCAGGGAAAAAGTGTTACCCTCAAACTTATTCTTGGACTTCTCTACCCTGACAGTGGCAGAGTACTGGTGGACGGCATCAATGTTCCGTCGCTGAACAAAAGGGAACTGCTCAAGCTGCGGACCCGTTTTGGTGTTTTGTTTCAGGGATCGGCCCTGTTCGATTCATTGACCGTGTTTGAAAATATTGCCCTGCCTCTGCGGGAACGGACAAAAATGAGCGAAGATGAGATCCGGTCCAGGGTGATGGCCACCTTGGACCAGCTCGAACTGAGCGGCCATGAGGACAAATTTCCCGCTCAGCTCTCCGGCGGTATGAAAAAGAGGGTGGGCCTTGCCCGCGCCTTGCAGCTTGAACCGGAAATCGTCCTCTTTGACGAACCGACCACTGGGCTTGATCCTGTGATGACCAGGGAGATTTACCAGCTTTTTGATTCCATGCAGAAACGGCTCGGCTATACGGCTGTTATCGTCAGCCACGATATTCCCGGTGTGTTCGATATTGCCGATCAAATTATACTGCTCAACAAGGGGGAGGTTGATGTCTTTACAGATGTCAATGAAATAATCCACTCTACAAAGCCTTATATCCGGGAATTTGCCGAAATGACAATGGGTGATCTGTTTACCCGTCCGGAAAAGGAGAAATGTCACTGATGAAACATACACGACTCGAATTTATTGTCGGCGTCTTTCTTGTCCTGGGGTTATTAAGTTTTGGCTGGCTCGCCCTTAATCTTGGTGAAGTGCCATGGCTGTCATCCAGTCACCGCTATATTATCTATGCGGAGTTTGATAATATTTCCGGTGTAAAAAGCGGCGCCGATGTTCAGGTCGCCGGAGTTGTGGTCGGAAAGGTCGGCAATATAACTCTTACCGAGGATGATCTTGCCCGCGCAGCCCTGCAGGTTGATAAATCTCTTGCAATACCGGTTGATTCCATTGCCTCGGTCAAGTCCCAGGGCATAATCGGAGATAAGTTTATTCAACTGACCCTTGGTGGGGATGATGAACTTTATAAACCCGGCGCAACCATAACCGATACAGAATCATCCGTTGACCTGGAATCTCTGATCTCCAAATTTGCCTTCGGTAAAGTAAAGTAATCCGGCAACTTATCTTTCCAATTGCTGATGGGCCGTAGCAGGTATGATTGTTGCCTGGAGCAGTCTCTGTTGCCTTTTCCACCACTTTTCCGCCTCTTTACTGATCGCACCTATTTTATGATGGCATAACGATTATTTTTTGTGTATGCTATACTGTTATGTCGCTTCTTACTGGTTGCGTTGTGTGGTGGTGTATATGAAGATCCCCTTTTCTCAGATATCAACGGCCGGGCATCAATATTCGCTTGATGTACCGGACATTGATACGGAAAACGAAATCTTTTCTCTCCAGGGTATGACCTCCCTGTCCTGCATGCTGACGAGAAAGGGTTCAGATCAGATACTTGTCCAGGGAAGAATGTCGGCAACCCTGTTGTTGACCTGTGACAGGTGTCTGCGGATATATTCACAGAATGTTGACACCGGATTGGATTTTATCTGCGAAATCAACGGATCCCGTTACCAAGGAGTAAGGGAGATAGATTTAACGGCCCGGGAACTTGATATTATGCAGCTTGAAGAGGCTGTTATTGATTTAGGAGAGATTATCCGGCAGCAGTTGTATTTAAGTGTGCCCCAACAGCGATTGTGCGCCCATGATTGCAAGGGAATCTGCCCCATTTGTGGCGCAGACAGAAATTCCAGCCCCTGCGGCTGTTCCGGAGTGCCGATACATAATCCCTTTGCTGTCCTTGCAGCGGTAAAGGGTAAATAGGGATTGATTGTTCTGTATGAACTTGAGTTAACATGTAAGATGGCATTGTAACAACTTCGATCTACTGCGTCGTGTGTCCTGGAGCGACTCATAACATGCTACCTGTATAGTTGAGAACCGCCCCTGAACACACCCCCCGGAGTCTACACTTTGCTCCGCTTATCTGTATAACTGTGTTTTTACTTAGCCATCTTTGAACAAATTTGGACTTGTTACGAGTTCATCATTTAATATAAATGAAATTTTGAGAAGATATATTTTGGAGGAAAAACCATGGCCTTACCCAAAAGACGACATTCACGTTCCCGGACAAGAAAAAGGCGGTCCCATGATTCTTTGACCCGGCCCAGTGTGGGCCGTTGCCCCGAATGTGGTGAGCCAAAGATGCCGCACCAGCTCTGCGGTGGATGTGGAACATACCGGGGGAAAACCATTATCCGCCTTGAGGATGAATTGAGCTAAAACGGTTTCGTGCGTATTGCAGTTGATACAATGGGCGGGGATTTAGGCCCTGAATTGCCCATACGGGGTGCTCTTGGTGCCCTGGAAAAAAAGCGGAACCTTGAAATAATACTTCTTGGGCCCAAGGACGGGTTGCAGCGGCAGGTCGCAGATATTTTCGGTTCGAAATCACCTCTTTTGCAACGGTTGCTGATCGAACATGCACCTGAGACAATAGGGATGGATGAATCACCGGTCGAAGCCGTGCGCCGCAAAAAAAATGCGACCATTATGGTGGGTTTTGACCTGGTTCGCCAGGGCAGAGCGGACGGGGTTATTTCCGCGGGAAATTCCGGGGCCACCATGGCCGCTGCCATTCGGAAACTTGGAAGGCTCAAGGGGGTGGCCCGTCCTGGTATTGCCGGTTTTTTCCCTACTCTGAAGAAACCGGTGATGATCATGGATATCGGGGCCAATGTGGATTGCAGGCCCAGACATCTTGCCCAGTTTGCTGTCATGGCTTCCTCGTGTTCCCGTATCTTAAATGGTATCGACGATCCGACCATCGGTCTGCTCAGTATTGGTGAGGAAGCCGGCAAGGGAAACACCCTGGTCAAGGAGACCCATGAACTGCTGCAGTCTGCGCCACTGAATTTTTTTGGCAATGTTGAGGGGCGTGACGTCTATAAGGGTGATGTTGATGTTATCATCTGCGACGGCTTTGTCGGCAATGTTGCCCTGAAGGTGAGTGAGGGACTTGCCGACGCCGCAGCCAGGATGCTGCGAGCTGAAATCTCAAAGACCTGGCGGGCAAAAATCGGCTATCTTCTTATCAGGCAGGCCTTTGCCAGATTCAAGCAACGGGTTGATTATGCCGAGTATGGCGGCGCGCCACTGTTGGGAATCAATGGAACCGGGATCATCTGTCACGGCACATCGGACGCCCTTGCCCTTGAAAATGCTGTTTTTGTGGCGGCAGACATGATTGAACACAAGGTCAACGATGCCATTACCGAGGCGTTAGCAGCATATAACGCTTAAAGGAGTCTGTCACTTATGAATCATGCCACCGTGATAGGGACCGGTTCCTGCCTGCCCAAACGAATTGTCACTAATCGGGACCTTGAACGGATAGTTGATACCTCGGATGAGTGGATTACCAGTCGCACAGGGATAAAAAACAGAAGAATTGCAGGCGGTGGCGAAGAAAATTTTCAGCTTGCCTCGGGAGCGGCAAAACAGGCGCTTGAGATGGCTGGTGTTACCGCTGATGAGATTGATCTTATCCTGGTGGCTACCTTTACTCCACATATGACCATGCCGTCCTGCGCCTGTTTTGTCCAGGCCGAAATAGGAGCTGAAAATGCATTTGCCTATGATATAAATGCGGCCTGTTCAGGTTTTCTCTACGGACTGGACCTGGCTGATAAATATATCGTAGCCAATCCTGATATGAAAATTCTTCTTATCGGTTCAGAGACCCTGTCGGCCAGGGTGAACTGGCAGGATAGAAATACCTGTATTCTCTTTGGTGATGGTGCCGGGGCCGTTGTTATCGGTAGTTCGTCCGACAAAGGTGTACGGGCAGCCAACCTGTACAGTGACGGACGTCTGTGGAATCTTCTCTATATGAACAGCGCCAAATCCATGAATCCTGAATTGCAACAGGATCAACATGGTTGCCAGATAGAGATGTCGGGGCCGGATGTGTTCAAGTTTGCCGTTCGTTCAATGGAAGAGGCCATCCGTCAGCTTCTCCACCGGGAAAATCTTACTGTTGATGATCTGGCCCTGGTCATTCCGCATCAGGCCAATGTTCGTATATTAAATAAATTATCTGAGCGGCTTTCCATCCCGGAAGAGAAGATGTTTGTTAATGTCGACCAATACGGCAATACATCCGCCGCCAGTATTCCCATCGCCCTTGACGAGGCAAACAGACAGAATATCCTGCACGGAGATGATACAGTCCTGTTGTGTTCCTTTGGTGGTGGTTTTACCTGGGGCGCGTTGCTCATGCAATGGTAGAAAAGGAGAAGAGTGTGGATTATTTTTTGACCGAAGACCAGCAGATGATCGTGGAAACGGCATGGGAGTTGACGAAAAACAAAATCCTTCCTGCCCGGGCCGAACTCGATGAAAAAAATGAATTTGCCACTGCGATAATGAAGGATATCGCCCGGGCCGACCTGTTTGGTATTTTTATTCCTGAAGAGTATGGAGGTTTTGGTGGCGGCTGTTTTGACATGGTGCTCGCCATGGAACAGCTGGCCCGCGGCTGTGTAGGAGTTGCTACCAGTTTTGCCGCCTGCGCCCTTGGTATCTACCCGGTTATGATTGCCGGCAGCCGGGAACTCAAGGAAAAATATCTTCCCCGGATCGCCACCGGTGAAAAATGGGCTGCCTTTGGCCTGACGGAAGCAGGCGCTGGCAGTGATGCATCCGGGGTCAAGACAACCGCTGTCCTTGATGGCGACCACTGGGTTCTCAACGGCACCAAGCAGTGGATCACCAACGGCGGAGAGGCGCAGGTCTATTCCATTGTTGCCCTGACAGACCCGAAAAAGGGTGCAAGGGGAGCCTCCATTTTTATGGTTGAAGAAGGAGATCCCGGCTTTTCCTATGGTAAAAAAGAAAACAAGATGGGAATTCGTTCTTCCGCGACCAGGGAACTGATTATGAAAGACTGCCGTATTCCGAAAGATCGCCTCGTCGGCCGCAAGGGGACCGGTTTTATTACGGTAATGCGTACCCTGGATCTATCCCGTCCCGGGATCGGGTCTCTCGGTGTGGGGCTGGCCCAGGCGGCCCTGGACGAATCCGTGACCTATGCCAAACAGCGGGTACAGTTTGACAAACCGATTATCGCCTTTCAGGCAGTACAGCACATGCTGGCCGATATGGCCACCCAACTGGAAGCGGCACGGGCACTGGTCTATGCCGCTGCCCGCCATATTGATGCCCATGCAAAGAAAATAAGCAAGGTATCTGCAATGAGCAAGGTCTTTGCCACGGACATGGCCATGAAGGTCACCACAGATGCTGTGCAGGTCCTTGGCGGGTATGGATATATGAAAGAGTATCCTGTGGAAAAAATGATGCGGGATGCCAAAATATTGCAGATCTACGAAGGCACAAACCAGATCCAGCGCAATGTCATCGGCCAGGAACTCAACAAGGAATATGCCGGATGAATCGTGTGCCTAAATAAGGAACTGCCCGAGCCAACCAAAACAGTATATCTGATATGGAAATCATAGTCTGTGTAAAGCAGGTGCCAGACACCAAAGACGTCCGGCTTGACCCGGACACCAATACCATGTCCAGGGAAGGTGTGACCTCGATCATGAACCCTTTTGACCGCCATGCCCTGGAAGAGGCGGTCAGGATCAAGGAGGAACAGGGGGGCCGGGTGACGGTGCTGTCCATGGGGCCTCCCCAGGCTGAAGAGGTATTGCGGGAGGCCATTGCCTGCGGTGCCGATGCCGGAGTTCTGGTTTCTGACCGTGCCTTTGCCGGCGCCGACACCTGGGCCACATCCTACACCCTTGTCAAGGCCATAGAAACTATTGGCAACCCTGACCTGATCCTGTGCGGCAAACAGGCCATTGACGGAGATACCGCCCAGGTCGGTCCCGGGATAGCATCACGCATGGGCAGGCCGTACGTCACCTGTGTGCAGAAAACCAGAGAGGTCGGAGCTGACCATATCGTTGTTGAACGGATGATGGATGACGGCTATGATGTTGTCCGGCTGCCGTTACCAGCCCTGCTGACCGTGGTCAAGGACATCAATGAACCACGAATTCCGTCTCTAAAGGGAAAGATGCGGGCCAAGAAGGCGGTAATTACAACACTTGGCGCAGCAGATATAGGAGCCGAGGAGCAATGCATTGGTCTTGCGGGATCTCCCACCCAGGTTGTTAAGGTGTTTTCACCGGAACCCAGAGGGGATAGGGCTGTTTTTACCGGTTCGGTCGATGAACAGGTCGACCGGCTTGTCGAGTGTTTAAAACCGTTTATCTGAAAGACAACAGGTTGTAATTAAAACATGCATAGTCCTGTTTTTGGGAAAAAATCCTGGCAAAGCCTGTCTACCGGCGGCCTTAAATAACTGATTGCAAAAAGAGCAATGTTGAAAGTTGACAGTGATAAATGTGTTGGTTGCGGCGCCTGTGAAGAAAGTT
>JALVAI010000084.1 GCA_027011235.1 Desulfobulbaceae bacterium | reverse complement strand
TATCATCGCCGCCCTCAATAATTACTGGGCCTCTCAGGGATGTGTCATTATGCAGCCCTACGACATGGAGGTCGGGGCCGGCACCTTTCACCCGGCCACCCTGCTGCGGGCCCTGGGTCCCGAACCCTGGAAGGCGGCGTATGTCCAGCCGTCAAGACGGCCCACCGATGGTCGTTACGGAGAAAATCCCAACCGGCTGCAGCACTATTATCAATACCAGGTCATCATCAAGCCTTCCCCAAAAGACATCCAGAATATGTATCTGGAAAGCCTGAAGCAATTCGGGCTCAACCTGCTTGAGCATGACATCCGCTTTGTCGAGGATGACTGGGAATCACCAACCCTCGGCGCCTGGGGACTTGGCTGGGAGGTATGGCTGGACGGAATGGAAATCACCCAGTTCACCTATTTCCAACAAGCGGGATCAATTGACCTCAAACCCATCACCGTGGAGGTGACCTATGGCCTGGAACGGATCGCCATGTACCTGCAGAAGGTCGATTCCGTATATGACATCCGCTGGAACAAGCAGGTAACCTATGGTCAGATCTTTCAACAGGCCGAACGTGAATTTTCCGCCTTCAACTTCGAGGAGGCCAACGTTGGGGACCTGGTCAACGCCTTTGACAACTATGAACGGGACGCCCATGCCCTGGTGGCAAAAAACCTTGTTCTCCCCGCCTATGATTACTGTTTGAAATGTTCACACACCTTCAACCTGCTCGATGCCCGCAAGGCGATCTCGGTTGCCGAACGAACCAGATACATCGGCAGGATACGTCAGATTGCCCGCGCAGTGGCCCGGGCCTATGTGGCACAGAGGGAAGAGATGGGATATCCGTTACTCGCGGACAAACAGACGTAATTGGTCAGGACTGCCGGAAAAAACTGGCGGAAGTGCATGGGAATCGAACCCACCTAACAGGTTATTCGCCCGTTACACCGGATTTGAAGTCCGGGAGGGCCACCAGTGCCCTTTCCACTTCCGCATGTGGAAATGTAATAACTATTGACCTGAAAAACAACTTTTTATTATACTGTCAGAGTATGTGATTTGTCTGTTTTTCTTTTTTTCAGCCCGATAACAGGCCGGAAACAGCCTTGAGCTTCTGCAGAGTATGGAATGTGATCAACTGATACGACTGGCAAAGGATTGGTATACCAGGGTTGAGCAGGAAACCATGGCCCCCGCCCGCATGATGGAATTTATCGATCGCCACGTGAAAACCTGTCCCACCTGTCAGGCGGAAGTCGGCCTGAGCGTGGAAATCGAAAAAATCCGCGAATATGTGCTGCCGGAATCGAAAATTCCCAAGGCGGTTCGGGAACGGCGGCAAAAGCCCACCCCTGAAATTTCCCCGGAAGAACATGATGAAATCACCCCGGACCAGACGGACGCCCCCTGAAAACAAGAGAAACCCCAATAAAAAATGACCGCCAGACAATCACGTCGCGGTCCTTGTCATCTCATTCTCTTATCGCCCTGTTCCTGTTAGGCGGGATTTTTTTCCTCAACTTTTTTTCCCGGATCTTTTTCGCGCCCCTGCTGCCAGAACTCGAAAGGGCCCTCCATCTCACCCACGGTCAGGCCGGTCTGTTCTTTTTCTTTATCAGCTGCGGCTATTTTCTCTCTCTCCTTGCATCGGGATTTATCTCCTCCCGCATCGGCCATAAACGCTCAATCATTCTCTCCATGGCGGGAATCAGCCTTGCCCTTGCCCTGCTCTCCCTGTCGATAAACATCAATATTGTCCGGGCAGCCTTTTTCCTGGTCGGCCTCTCAGCCGGCACCTACCTGCCTTCCGCCATTGCAACGATATCCAGCCTTTTTGCACCCCATCTTCGGGGCAGGGCCTTTGCCGTTCATGAGCTGGCCCCAAACCTTGCCTTTTTAACCGCCCCTGTCTACGTGGCCCTCCTGCTGCCCCATCTTTCCTGGCAGCAACTGGTACGTCTTCCCATCGTTTTTCTCCTGAGTGCCGGCATTCTCTATGCCCTGTGGGGCCGGGATGTCCGGGTACAAACCCCCAAACCCAATCTCAAACTCTATCGCCTCCTCCTTGGTCACCGTGATTTCCAGATCATGGTCATTCTCTTTTCACTGGGCATCACCTCGACCCTGGGAATTTTTTCTGTCCTGCCCACATTCCTGACAAGTGTGCACGGTTTTAGCGTGCACCAGGCCAATATGCTGGTCGGCTCTTCCCGGATACCCGCCCTTGGCGCCGCCCTTGCCGGTGGCTTTTTTGCCGATTACTTTGGTCATCGCCGGGCAATGGGCCTGGTGTTATTCTGTAGCGGCATCATGACCATCCTCATCACCCAGGGCCGACCCCTGCTCATACCGGCGATATGGCTGCAACCAATCCTGGCCGTCAGTTTTTTCCCCGCCGGTTTTGCCCTGCTATCCCGGATCGGTCCTGCCCAAACCCGGGGCATAACCGTTTCTCTTACCATTCCCCTCGCCTTTGTTATTGGTGGCGGCATTATGCCTGCCATAATTACCCGTATGGCCGATTTCGACCTGTTTGCAACGGCCATTGGCCTGACCGGCGTCCTGATCGCGGCCAGCGGCTTTCTGGTACTCTTTATGCAGAAGGAACTGGATCACCAAAATTATTCCACCGGCGTATAACAAAGCCTTCTGTATTTTTTGGGAAGAAATCCTGTCGATTAAATCATCAATTTGCCATAAATCGCCACACCCGGTATAGTACCATCCCACAATAAAAACAGTGCCGCCATGAATGCCACACCTGCCAAAAACCAGTTTGAACGTTTCCTCCATTCCCAGACCTCGGGTTCCATTGTCCTGATACTGGCAACCCTGACCGCTGTTCTCTGGGCCAATTCCCCTTGGAGTGACTATTATATCAAACTCGGTCACCTGGATATTGGCGCCCATTTTAACGGCCGCCAATATCAACTCTCCCTTGATCACTGGGTCAAAGACGGCCTTATGACCATCTTTTTCTTTGTGGTCGGCCTGGAAATCAAGCGGGAGATCCTGATCGGCGAACTTTCTTCCCTGAAAAAGGCCGTCCTGCCGGTGATGGCGGCTGTCGGCGGTGCCATCCTGCCGGCGCTGATTTACTTTATCTTCAACCCCGCCGGCGCCGCAGCAAGCGGCTGGGGTGTGCCCATGGCCACGGACATTGCCTTTGCCCTTGGGTTGCTGGCCCTGTTCGGCCGCCGGGTACCAACAGGGCTCAAGATATTTCTCACGGCCCTTGCCATTGTTGACGATCTGCTGGCGGTGCTGGTCATTGCTGTTTTCTATACCAGCCGTATCTCCTTTCCGGCCCTTGGGGCCGCCTTTATCTTGCTGGTCCTATTGTTTCTGCTCATACGAAATCGCACTGGCAACCCGTTTTTCTTCTTTTGTCTCTGTTGCGCGGTCTGGGTCTGTATCTTTCTATCCGGTATTCATGCCACCATTGCCGGTGTCCTGCTGGCCCTGGTGATCCCGGTCAAGGCAACCATGGAACCTGACATTTTTTTTGCAACAATCAAGCGCCACAAGACCTGGCTGAGAAAATCCTCCTTCAGCCGTCATTCCATGGTCGCCGATAAGCAACAGAGACAGGCCATTG